>CAYJJM010000001.1:0-26001 GCA_964370515.1 uncultured Oscillospiraceae bacterium
TCTTTCTTGAGTTCAATTACAACCCTCATTCCATCTCTATTAGATTCATCTCTAATAGCTGAAATCCCTTCTATTTTTTTGTCTTTGGCAAGTTCTGCGATTTTTTCAATAACCCTTGCTTTGTTTACTTGATATGGAATTTCCGTAATTACTATTTGGGTTCTATCTTTTTTCCCTTCTTCTATTTCTGCCTTGGCTCTTACTAAAACTTTTCCTTGCCCTGTCCTATAGGCCTGCTTCATGCTTGCCTTGCCCTTTATTATTCCACCTGTAGGAAAATCTGGAGCTTTCACAATTTTTATTAAATCTTCTACTGTAGCGTCTTTGTCTTCAATTAGCTTTATTGTGGCATTGATTACTTCCTCTAGATTATGAGGCGGAATTGATGTTGCCATCCCAACCGCTATACCATTAGATCCATTTACAAGTAGATTAGGAAATCTTGATGGCAATACTGCCGGTTCTGTTTCTTCTTCATCAAAGTTAGGTATGAAATCTACCGTATCTTTATCTATATCTCTAAGAAGCTCCAAAGCAAAAGGTGTCATCCTTGCTTCTGTATACCTCATTGCTGCAGCGCCATCTCCATCTATTGAACCAAAGTTTCCATGCCCATCAATAAGAGTATATCTAGTGGCGAAATCCTGTGCCATTCTAACCATGGCATCGTAAATAGCACTGTCTCCATGAGGGTGGTATTTACCCATTACTTCCCCTACTATACGAGCGGACTTTTTGTGTCCTTTGTCTGGGGTTATTCCCAACTCACTTAACCCATACAGAATCCTTCTATGTACGGGTTTTAGTCCATCTCGTACATCAGGTAAAGCTCTTCCTACTATTACGCTCATAGCGTAATCGATATAGGATTTCTTCATTTCTGTATGTATCTCATGTTGAATAAGCCTTTGATCTTCGAACATATTATTTTGTGTCATTTTTTACCTCATTATATCCCTATACATCTAAATGCTGCACATGTTTTGCATTTTCTTCAATAAATTTTTTCCTTGGTGGGACTTTGTCACCCATTAATGTTGTGAAAATGGAATCCGCTGCCGCCACATCTTCTAAGGTTATTTGTACTAAAGTCCTTTTGGTGAAATCCATGGTAGTTTCCCAAAGTTCATTGTAGTTCATCTCTCCAAGCCCCTTGTATCTTTTTATATTTGCTTTTCCTGACTGGCTCTCTAATTCTGCCATTAATTTTTCTTGTTCCCTGTCACTATATGTATAATGGGTTGTTTTACCTTTTTGGGTTGCAAATAAAGGTGGCTGTGCAGCATAAACATATCCCCCCTCAATAAGTGGTGTCATATATCTATAGAAAAATGTCAAAAGAAGTGTTCTAATATGTGCTCCATCTACATCCGCATCGGTCATTATAATAATTTTGTGATATCTTAATTTTTCTATATTAAAATCATTTCCTATGCCGCAGCCAAAAGCAGTAATCATATTCTTGATTTCTTCAGAACTTAATATTTTGTCTAGTCTTGCCTTCTCTACATTTAAGATTTTTCCTCTTAGGGGTAAAACTGCTTGTCTTGCCCTGTCTCTTCCGCTCTTTGCACTTCCTCCCGCAGAGTCTCCCTCTACTAAGAAAATTTCTGACAATGCAGGATCTTTTTCTTGACAATCTGCTAGCTTTCCAGGAAGAGAAAGCCCATCTATCATGCTATTTTTTCTAGTTATTTCTCTTGCTTTTCTAGCTGCTTCCCTTGCTCTTTGTGCTTGCATGCATTTGCTTATTATCGCTTTGGCTTGGTTTGGATTTTCTTGAAGAAAAGCTGTTACATTTTCATTTGTTGCTGTTTCCACGAAACCTCTCATCTCGCTATTTCCTAGCTTGGCTTTTGTTTGCCCTTCAAACTGAGGGTTTGTAAGTTTAACAGAAATTACTGCGGTCAGCCCTTCCCTTACATCATCTCCTGTTAATGGAGATTCCCCTTCTTTCAGAAACTTATTCTTCTTTGCATAATCATTAAGAGCCTTGGTTATTGCAGTCCTAAATCCCATTAAATGATATCCCCCATCCGTGGTATTTATATTATTCGCATAGGAGAAAACCACCTCAGTATACCTATCCGTATACTGTAAAGCAACTTCTGCTTGCATCATACCTGTTCCAGACTTGTCTTTGCCTTCAACCTCAAAATAAACTACATCGTTGTGTATAGGTTCTTTGCTTTCATTTTGATACTTAACAAACTCCTTAATTCCACCTTCATAATGGAATATGTCTTTTTTGCCTTTTGGCTCTCTTTCATCTACAAGGCTTATGGTAATGCCTTTATTTAAAAATGCCATTTCTCTAAGCCTATATTGCAAGGTGTCATAATCATATTCTATTTCTTCAAAAATATCTCCATCTGGCCAAAACACAGTTGTAGACCCTGTCTTTTTTGTGGTTCCTGTTTCTGTAAGCTTGGTTAAAACCTTACCTTTAGAGTATTTTTGTTCGTATATTTTTCCTTCCCGTTTGACTTCTACTATCATTTCTGTAGAAAGGGCATTAACAACCGAGGCTCCTACTCCATGAAGCCCCCCTGACACTTTATATCCTCCTCCGCCAAACTTTCCGCCAGCATGAAGAACTGTATGGATTACTTCTACTGCAGGAATCCCTAGTTTTGGATGCTTATCAACCGGCATTCCTCTACCATTATCTTCAACCTTTATTCCATCTCCTTTGAGAATGGTAACATTTATAGTATCACAAAATCCTGCCAAAGCTTCGTCAACACTGTTGTCTACTATTTCATATACCAAGTGATGAAGCCCCTTTTCGCCTGTGCTTCCTATGTACATTCCAGGTCTTTTTCGTACTGGGTCTAGCCCCTCTAAGACTTGTATTTGTTCCGCATTATATTTTTGATTTGTGTTTTTTTCGGCCATATTTTCTCCTATTTCTATTTTTTTCTAACAGTTTATTATACCTTATTTTCCTTATTTTTGCAAGGCAAGAAGGTTATATGATTGTCTCGTTCATGGAAAAAGTGCAATAGAAATAGAAGAAGAATTAGCGAAAAGTCCTGCTTCAATATATTAGAATCAAAAATACAACTCAGAATCATGTCGCATTTTCTGAAAATGAACTTTCCATACTTGCTGAACATATTAGAAAATCTGATAAGAGCTTATCAGAACGAAAACCTTTCAAATTCTATTTGGAATGATTTCAAGAGATAGAGAACCTTTATTCTCTGACTTTAACAGTATTGAATTTGATATGGCACAGAATCATATACAAAAATCACAAATATAATGAAACTTTTTTTGTTTATTTTTTCTGATATATTCCATGTATCTATTATCTTACTTTTTTGTTCCTGTCACACCCCTGTGTTTTTGCCTTAACTTTTTCATCTCATACATTCGTTTGCTACTTAGGGCAATAATTTCTTTTTCAGAGATATTTTTATCTTTCTGGCTGAAAACAAGTCCGTAGCTTATTGACGTTTGATAATCTTTTTCTAAATTTGCTGAAATTTTTCCAACTTTCCTGTAGCAATTTACCAACTTAGCTATTATATCAGACTCATTACAATATTTCCCTAAAACAACTATTTCATCTCCTCCATAACGTCCAATGTACGAATCCGAAAAATAGCTGGTTATTATTTGCGAAACCTGTCGAATATAGATATCCCCTTCATTATGTCCATACGTGTCATTTACAATTTTTAATCCATCTATATCTAAAAACGCTAAGAAAAACATGTCTTTCCCTTTGATTGCCGCTACAATTTTTTCAAAAATTTCTTCTCTAGTTAGCATACCTGTTAAGTGATCTGTTGCTGCAACTTCTTTAAGTTTGCTTAATGCAAGAAGTTGCTCATTTTTTTCTTCTTCAGCCTCTTTTAATTCCTGTGCAACAAGGCGGAGTTTTGCTAAATGGTATGCATAAATTATAAAAATCAAAAATGACAATAAGGTGAATAGCCCAATAATTATGTAGTATATCAATAAGTTCGAGCCCCCGCCTACAGCGGTCATAGTTGACGAGATAAGAATTATTGATATATATTCTACCAAAAATATCCCTGTAAGGAATTGAATATTTTTATTATCTGATAATATGGTGTCTAGGCAAATCTTTGCCAAGCTTTTTCTTGCAATAGCAATTGTATTGCTAGATAGCAAACAAGATAAAATTAATACTAACGCAAAATAAATTTTATCTTCCATGACTATTGCAGGTGTGTTTCCTTGCCAAAGTGAGATGGCTCCTACAAAAATTACTCTTTTTGCAAATAAATTTAACGCAAAAGTTACAGCTATATACAAAGCAATTTGCACTTTAAGCTTAAATATTACTAGAAACTCAACAAACAACAAAAGTAAAAAGCAAATACCAGCTAAAGCCTCATAGGAAAGATTAAAAAAGTGAGTATATATTATCCAAAAGGTAAGGTTAATTATATAACTAACTAAGCATAACAATATCTTTTTTTCTGTGTAATTAAATATGTATGATGAGTAAAAAAAGAAAATAAAATGATATACTCCATACGCTGCTGCTAAAACTATGTACCAAACCATAACTAGTTGCCTCCTCCTTTTTTCGTATAAAACTCAGCTTTTTTCACACGCATATTGACATCGGCAATATCAAGAATGTAGTCCACGCCTTTAGCTTTTAGTGTATCATCCACATGCACAATCCCTATGCTGGCGGAAACATTAAATTTTTCGTTTTCATTTTCTTCTTGAATATTTTTATTAAAGCGACCTAATATATCTTCTATAACATCCTGTGAAGCATCTTCTATAATGGCTATGAACTCATCTCCTCCCAATCTTGCTACCACATCTCCTTGTCGCATTGAAGAAGATAAAGCATTTGCAACTTTTATTATCAATTGGTCACCTGTTTCATGACCATAAACATCATTGGTAAATTTAAGCGCATTAATATCTATGAACATAACTGTAAAAGAACTAAACTCTAAAGTTACCAAATCTTCCAATAAAGATCGTGCATACTTCCTGCTATAAGTTCCTGTCAAATAATCCTTTTCAATTTTTTTGTTTAGCATTGCTTTGACATTTTCAATATGTTCTTGTTCCCTTTGAAGTGCGTCGGATTTTCTTTTATAAAAAGAAGCACCTGTTAGAGAAATTCCATAGATAAATAAAAAATAAAATCCACTTAACACAAAGAATGCTGATATTATGCTTAATATCAACTGCTCCTCAAAAAAATTGTTTTCCAAAATAAGAATAATATACATCGATTCATAAAGAACCGTTCCCAACATAGATAATAAAAGCATAACTGAGTATGTAGGTATTGTAGTGATTCTCTGAATCTGCATTGGTTCAAAGAATCTTTCAACTATCGGCTGTATAAAAAATGCTAAAGAAAAGCATGTTACAAATATCACCATGCTTCGAAATTCAGTATCAGTATGCACGTGGGCAGGAGAAATTTTGAAGAAGAAACTAAATGATGAAATTACTATTATATTTACAGCTGCAATATGCATAGCAAAAATTGAAGATCCACAAAATGCCTGAACCCAGCTTGCTTTGGAAATAAGTTTAAATTCCAAAGCCAAAAGAATGGTTATAGCGGGATATAGTAAATAGAATGAAATTTCAAAATATATAAAGGCAATAAAAGCAAGACAGTTAACAAACGACCAAAAATATATGCATATCATCCGCTTGCTTCCTTTTACTAATATTTGTACGGCATATTTCAAGATTACGATCTGATAAATAAAAAACATGCAGAGTACAAAAAATTCAGATGAATATTCTATCATAGCAGCCTTCCTCATTTAAATAAGTATATGATAAAGTAACTTGTCAATATATTATAGCATATCAAATAAACCTCTATATGATGAGCACTTGAAAACTATTTGTCGTTTTATTGTTATAATTTTTTTATTAATAACATATACCTTGCAATTTTTTTCATTAACCTTAACAAGATTTTGAAATTTTTACGCTCCATTTTGCTCTATTTTATCATGCTTGTATTTTTTCTTCAAATTTTTGTTTTAGTTTTCTTCAGTGTGGTATAATATACACTAATTAAATTATATTTGTTTTAAATAAAATGGAGGTGTTGTTATGAAGTGGGTTTGCGTTGTATGTAATTACGAGCATGAAGGAGATTCCGCTCCTGAAAAATGTCCTGTTTGTGGAGTTGGACCTGATCAATTTAAAGAAAAAGAATAGCTAGTGTTCACTCTCAAAATTACGAATGTGTTTTGTCTGGTTAGTTTTTAGTTTAGTTTTAGAAAGGCGGTCATCAAATGAAAGTACAATTTACAAAGCAAGCGTTTGATGTATATCAAAAAGAGTTAGAAAAAGGAAATCAATTTTGTTTGACTTTAGCAAAGGGTGGATGTTGTGGCTTTAGTGTGTCCTTTGAAAATATGTACTCAAAGAATAACAAGGAGATGGTTGAATTTTCCTTGCCAACTAATGACCTTGACGGAAACATAAAATATGCTGACTCTGGCAATTTTGTGCCCGTTTCAAAAGAAGTTTCTACATTACTAAACAGTGCCCTTATTGACTATCCTACTAAAGGTTTAAGAAAGTCATTTAAGGTTTACCCAAATCAAATCAAGTAACAAAGCGCTAGTAATTAAATTTAAAAACCCCAACTCCCATTGATATGCTTGCAACTTTATAAGCATACTATGGTTTGGGGTTTTCTTCTTTTGTTCTTTGTTTCCTTATCTTACGAATTGTTCTTGCTATAAATATTTATTTTTTGTTCATCTCATAAATTATTCTTAGCCCCTCCAAGGTTAACATCTTATCCACATGATCTATGCAGTCCACTCCCTTTGCAACTAAGTTTGCTGTTCCCCCTGTTGCTATTACATTTATTTTTGTTTCGGATCCTACATGGGCTTCAAGTTCTTTTCGCATTTTTTTGACAATATACTCCACTGCTCCCATATGCCCTAATACTACACCCGATTTAATGCTTTCACTTGTTTCTTTGCAAATTGCATTTTCTGTATAGTCTAATTCTACTTTGGGAAGCTTTGCGGTTTTTTCAAATAAAGCGTGGGAGGAAATTAATAATCCAGGAGAAATAGCTCCTCCTAAATATTCTCCTTTATCTGTAACTGCACAAAAAGTTGTAGCTGTACCGAAATCTATTATTATAAGTGCTCCGTCATATTTTCCCCTTGCCCCTACTGCATTTACTATTCTATCTGCCCCTACTTGAGAAGGGTTGTCATATTTTATCACTAAGCCTGTTTCCACTAGAGAATCCACCACTATTGGTGTTTTGTTGAAATATTTTATTGACGCATGTTGCAACGAAAATAAGGATGAAGGTACTACTGTAGATATAATTATATCCTCAATTTCTGATAGTTTTATTCCTTCGTGAGCAAATAGCTGACTAAGCATCATCCCGTATTCATCTGCACTCTTGTTACTGTCTGTTCCAAACCGCCAGTTCTGTATCAATTTCTCTCCATCAAATACGCCAACAACTATATTTGTGTTTCCTACATCAAATGTTAATAACATGGTAGTCTCCCTTTCTTTTTTAAGCATTTGTTTTTCTTAGTTAAGCACTTGTTTTTCTTGTTCGTTTTGCTTTTTCATTATAATCCTATTTGATGTAAATTTCAAATAGTTATTCCTAGATCATGTCATAATTGAGGTCAAGGCATTGATTCTTAGCGCGCTATACGCTATAATAATTTTCGTAAACAAATCGGAGGAAGTTTATGGTTGAAATAAAAGAAAATGAAATATTAAAGGATAAAAAGTTTATTGACTTATTTGCAGGCTTAGGCGGGTTTAGAATAGCCTTAGAATCATTAGGTGCCAAGTGTGTATACACTAGCGAATGGGATAAATCTGTAAGTGAAGTTTATTGCAACAACTTCGGCGACTACCCAAATGGTGACATAACAAAAATAGAGGAAAACTCTATACCTAACTATGATATTTTATGTTCAGGATTTCCTTGCCAAGCATTCTCGATTAGCGGGAAGCAAAAAGGGTTTAATGACAGCAGGGGAACATTATTTTTTGATATAGCAAGAATCGTACGGGCGAAAAGACCTTATAATGATATAATTTAATAGGAAGAACTACACCTCCGTGGTATGCTAAAAAGAAATATAGGTCAGACAGTATTTTCCATGTACGCAGAAGTACACCTAGCACGCAACGAAGGGTAGTGTACGCAGTGTACACAGCATACGCAGTTTAACAGTACCTGCCGAAAAGGCAAGTAAATTACGCAGGATTTTTCGACATAGACAAGGAAGGATCTTATAGAGTTATGAAAGTAAAATTAGGAAATATAGAATTAGAAAACCCTTTTATCCTTGCCCCTATGGCTGGGGTAACTGATAAACCCTTTCGAGAAATTTGCAAAGAGCAAGGAGCCTCTTTGGTTTATAGTGAAATGGTAAGTGCAAAGGGCATGTTTTATGGAGATAAAAATACAGAAAGTCTATTAAAAACTTCCGGCTTTGAAAAACCCCTTATTTATCAAATCTTTGGTTCAGAGCCTGATGTTATTAAGTATGCAGCAGAAACTTTAAACAATAGAGAGAATGTGGCTTTAGATATTAACATGGGTTGCCCTGTTCCAAAAATCGTCAAGAACGGAGAAGGCTCTGCCTTAATGAAGTCCCCCGATCTAATATACGACCTTATCAAAGCGGCTAAATCAGTCAGCAACAAGCCTGTATCTGCGAAAATTCGCCTTGGATGGGATAAAAATTCTATAAATGGTATAGAGGCTGCCTCTGCCATTGAGTCGGCAGGAGGGGATTTTATCGCTGTACATGGCAGAACTAGAGAAGAGTACTATAGCGGAACTGCCAACTGGGAAGAAATCAAAAAAATCAAAACCCATATAACCATACCTGTAATTGGAAACGGTGACATTTTCTCTGGAAAGGAAGGAGTTTCTTTTTTGATAACCCATCAAGTTGATGCTGTTATGATAGGCAGAGGTGCCATGGGAAATCCATTTATTTTTAAAGATTTAATCTCTGCTTTGGCACACTATGAAAAGTATGGGAATTTAGAAGAATACATCCCTATTATTGTTTCAAATGAAGATAAAATCAAAACTTTATTAAAGCAATTCGATTTGTTATTGGAGGAAAAAGGCGAGTACACAGCAGTAAGGCAAATCCGTTCCCACGGGGCTTGGTATCTCAAGGGAATGAAAGGCGCTTCTAAAATAAAACAGCAACTTAATCAGCTAACAAACTCAGAGGAGATTAAGACTTTATTTAAACAAAATAATTTTCAAACCTTTATTACAAATCCCCTAGCCCATTGATAAAGGATGCGAGCATTGTCTTATACCGCATCCTGATTTTTTATGTTTTATATATTTCAAAGTTTAAACAAACTTTGAAGCAGTTTCCAAACTATTATTCTAATTCCCTCTAAATCTTGGCTTCAGGTTAATAATGATGATGACCAAAGTAGAAAGTATAGAAATATAACACAAGCTAATATATTTTAATTTCTATTTTATATTTAGCTTTTCAATCGGCTCTGGTTTTGCAAAATGATAACCTTGAGAAAACTCAGCATTATGTTCTATTACAAGGTTCTGTATTTTTTCATTTTCAACAAATTCCGCCACTACATCTGCATCAATAAGTTTTGCCAGGTAGCATATAGCATCTAAAATTGTTTCACTTTGTACATCTGTTGCTAGATTTTTTATTATTTCTCCATCTACTTTGATAGCATCTGGCTTTAATGAAACTATTGAATTATATGTTGCAAAACCCACCCCAAAGTCATCAATAGCTATCTTGCATCCAGCGTTTTTCACTTCCATCAAAAATGCTTCTACTTCTTTATTTCCATTGTAGTCTTCAGTTTCTACAAATTCTATGGTTAATTTGTCAGCCTTAGGATGTCTCTTTATTCTATCTATTAGCCAAGTCTTGAAATCTTGAGTTTGAATTTCTAACAGTGATATATTTATGCTTACTTCGCTTTCTTTGTCCGCAAAATCATCAAGCACCTTATCTATCATAATTTTGCTTAATGAAAGATATAGTTTTAATGTTTTTGCACCTTCCAAAAATGTTCCTGGGGTATGCATATTATTGTTTTTATCATAGATTCTCATAAGAGCTTCGTATTTTTCTATTTTTTTTGTTTTGTTATCATACACCCCTTGATAATAAGGAACCACTTTTTTGTTTTCAATCACATACATAAGAAGTTCAAAAAGCTTTACATTTTCTTTTCTCTCTGCAGCAAGTGTTTCTTTTTCATCAGTTACAACAAAAAAATTGTTTTGTAAATCTTTATTCATATAATAAGCACTTTTTGCTCTATCTACCAAGTTATCACCAAAAACAATCGCAAATCTTGAAATCCCGCCTAGCTCTGTTTGCTCTGCTCTAATGAGTTCATACTGCTCATGAAACCCTTTCATCAAATTCAAAAAATCTTCATCACTAATATCATCATTAGCAACTGCCATAAAGTGTTTGTATGTGTTGCTATATACATATATTATTTGATCTAAGCCCAATTGAACATAAGCTGCATTTCCAGATTCTAAAATTTCTTGACAGGTTCTATTGTATTGCTCTTCGCCAAAGGTTGCAATCGTCATATCTGCATTAACAACTTCTGTCATAGACATTTTGTTAAACTTCTTTTCTTCCAAATCTATCAAATATTGCTCATAACTCATTATATTAAATCTTTTATCTATTATCTTGTTTTGTTCCTTGTTGCTATTATCTTTCATAACTGCATCCTCTCAGTGTGGCATAATTTTAATTTACATTTTATTTTATCATTTTTTTGATACTACTTCAATCAAAATTGTACTTTAAAAACTTTTAAAACCTCAAATTGCTTGAATTGCACTTTGAGAGTTGAAAACTTCGAGGACAATTTGAAAATAATTTTTTCTCTTTGAGCCTTATGAGCCCCGTACATATCTCCTTTATTTCTCTATCTGCTCTCTTCTTGCCCTCTGGAAACCAAAAACCCCGCCAAAGGCAGGGTTTTGTTTTTTTATTTTTATGTATTCTGTTTTATTTAAGAGTTACAAGCACATCTGCTGCATTAACTGAAGCTCCTTTTGCTGCAGGAATAGTGTCTACTGTTCCTGCTTGAGGTGCAACAATTTCGTTTTCCATCTTCATCGCTTCTAGTATAACCAGAACATCTCCTTCATTTACTGCTTGTCCAACTGTAACCTTAACATCCAAAACAGTACCTGGCATAGGTGCAGTTACACTTGATGCTCCTGCCGAAGGAGCTGCCGCCGGTGCCGCTGGTTTTGGTGCTGCAGGTGCCGCTGGCGCTGCTGCAACTGGTGCTGCTGCAACTGGAGCAGGTGCTGGTGCCGCTGAGGCTGAACCTTTTACTTCTTCAACATCTACTACATATGTAGTTCCATTCACTGTGATATTATATTGTTTCATCTTTTCTTCTCCTTTTATTTTACCTTCTACTATCTATGCATTCTGCCCTACCTGCTGTTGACCATGCAGGTGCATTTCCTGTTACTCTGCTTATTCTTTTTATAATAAGGTTACTACTTGCTCCCCCTTCAGCTGCGGCTATTGCTGCAGTAATTACTGCAATTAATTCGCTATCTGAAGTCCTCTCTACCGCTGCAACTGGTGTTGCTACTGGAGTCACTGGCACATCTGACTTTTTTGTTTTGTTTTCCGTCCCCGCTATTGCTTTTGAAACCACCGCAATTATTACCCAAAGAAGTAGCAAAACCATAAAAGTTATTCCTATGCCCATTACCGTTGTAATCAATCCTCCTAGGAGTTTTTCGCCCATTGAAAGGGTTTCTATATACTCGGGATTGCTAAATTTTTCCATCAAACTCATTGCTTACCTCCTATAGTGGTATATTGCCATGCTTCTTAGCTGGTAATGACTCTCTCTTTGAAGATAGCATATCAAATCCAGATATTACTCTTTGCCTTGATGTTGCTGGTTCAATTACATCGTCTACATATCCC
Source organism: uncultured Oscillospiraceae bacterium (assembly GCA_964370515.1). Lineage (GTDB taxonomy): Bacteria > Bacillota > Clostridia > Peptostreptococcales > Anaerovoracaceae > CAYJHC01. The sequence goes on from CAYJJM010000001.1 coordinate 11,985, forward strand.
ATTTCAGCAGCTCTATACGGATTATTAAACTTCTCTTCGTATTCTGCGATCTTTTCTTTAGTTTTAGCAATTGGGTCATCTGCTGCTTTAACTTCTTTTCTAATTGAAGAAATTATATTAGCTGCTCCGGAAGCTCCCATTACAGCAATTTGTGCTGATGGCCATGCCAATACTAAGTCAGCTCCTAGCTCTTTGTTGCACATTCCTATATATGCACCACCATAAGCTTTTCTTAGAATTAATGTAACTTTTGGAACTGTAGCTTCGCAATATGCATAAAGCATCTTAGCCCCATGTCTAATTATTCCGCCATACTCTTGATCTGTTCCTGGCAAAAATCCTGGTACATCTTCTATTGTCAAAAGTGGAATATTAAAGGCATCGCATCTTCTAATAAATCTTGCCGCTTTATCAGATGCATTAATGTCTAGGCAACCCGCTCCAACCTTTGGTTGATTAGCTATAACGCCAACTGAGTTACCGTCTAGCCTGATGAAACAAGTTATCATATTTTTTGCGTAATGTGGCATTACATCAAATAAATATCCATCATCTGATAATCCTCTGATTACATCATACATATCGTATGCTTTGTTTGGATTTTCAGGAATGATTTCGTTAAATTCTGGTATTAATCTATTTAAATCATCGGAACATGCCATTTGTGGTGCAACTTCCATATTGTTAGATGGGAATAGACTAAGAAGTTCTCTAACCATAGCTAGTGTTGATTTATCATCACTTCCAACAAAGTGTGCGTTACCACTAATGCTATTGTGAGTCATAGCTCCGCCTAGTGCTTCTGCTGAAACTTCTTCTCCAGTAACAGTCTTTATTACTTGTGGCCCTGTGATAAACATTTGGCTTGTTTTATCTACCATGAAAATAAAGTCTGTAATTGCAGGGGAGTATACTGCTCCTCCAGCACAAGGTCCCATAATTACTGAGATTTGAGGAATAACACCTGATGATATAGTATTATTGTAAAAAATCTTTCCATACCCTGAAAGGGCATTTACGCCTTCTTCTACTCTTGCTCCGCCTGAGTCTTGCATGCATACTATAGGTGCACCCATTTTAAGTGCCATTTTTTGAACCTTAACTATTTTTTCTGCATGATATTCTCCTAGAGAGCCTCCAATAACTGTAAAGTCTTGGGAAAAGGCAAATACTAGCCTATCATCTACTCTTCCATAACCAGTAACAACCCCATCTCCTGGTGCATGCTTTTCTGGCATGTCAAAGTTATTACATCTGTGAGATACAAACACATCCATCTCTATAAAGCTACCTTCATCAAAAAGAATGTCTATTCTTTCTCTTGCAGTTAGCTTTCCTCTCTTGTGTTGGTCCTCTATCCTTTTTTCTCCTCCGCCTAATGCGATTTCGGCTTTCAGCGCTCGAAGTTGCTCTAATTTATCCATCTATGTTCCTCCTTTGTTTGCTCAACGCAATTACTATACAATATTTTGCCTAATTTTTCAAGGAATATTGAAATGTATACATTATGCTTTACATGTTCTGTGTTTATAAAGGCTTATATTAGCTTTCTGTATAAATTCCTTTCTATTATTTTTCTTGATCTTTTAGTTTTTCTTTTTTAATTTGCTTTGACTTTCCCTTGGCAGGAGCCTTTCCCGTTTCTTTGTCTTGTTTACTTTCTACATTTTCTTTTTTTCTTTTTACTTGCTTTTCCTCTTCTTCTTTGTTTTCTTCTTCCGCATCCTTTTCCTTGATTGGATTTGATTTAGTTTTAGGCTTTACTGTAGCTTTAGGTTTTGCTCTAACCTCTTTTTCTTTTTTAGGCTCTTCTTCTGGCACTACTTCCTCTTCCAGTTTTTCCTTGGTTTCTTTTTTCTGTGCTACCTTTTCTTCTTCGCTTTCATCATTTAAATAATCTTCGTCATATGCCGCAAGTTCTGCTTCCTCTCTAGCCTTTTCTTCTTCGATTATTCTTCTAGTTTCTTCTGCTTCTTCTTTATTTCTTTTGGCTATAGTGTCTTCTTTTTCTTTTACTTCTTCTGTTAAAGAGTCCGCATTTATCTTCCCTGTATATAGGTCTTCGAATTGTTCTCCATCTAGCGTTTCTATTTCAAGCAAAGCTTTTGAAACTTCATGAAGTTTCTCCATGTTGTTTTCCAAAATCTCCTTTGCTTCTTTATAGGCTGAATCAATAATTGTTTTTACCTCTTCATCTATTTCCGATGCAGTTTCTTCTGAGTAAGTTTTTTTGGTGGAGAAATCTTTTCCTAGGAATACTTCGTCAGAAGAACTATAGTTGACCGTTCCTAGCTTTTCACTAAACCCATACTTGGTAACCATGTCTTTAGCAATTTCTGTCGCTCTCATTATATCATTACTTGCTCCCGTACTAATATCATCTAGGGCAAGCATCTCTGCAACTCTTCCTCCCAAAAGATGAATTATTTGTTCTTTCATACCTGATTTTGTTGCATAGTATTTATCTTCTTTTGGCAATATCATAGTAAAGCCACCTGCATTTCCTCTAGGCACTATAGTTATTTGGTGCACAGGGTCTGTTCCTGGAAGGGCTCTGGCAACTATGGCATGTCCTGCTTCGTGATATGCTGTAAGTTTTCTTTCTTCTTCGCTAATTACTCTGCTCTTCTTTTCAGGTCCTGCTATTACTTTTGTAATTGCCTCTTCTATCTCAGTCATTCTTATGAATCTTCCATCTCTCCTAGCAGTAAGTAACGCCGCTTCATTAAGCATGTTTTCGATATCTGCTGGTGTAAATCCTGGAGTCCTCCTAGCAAGAACTTTTGGATTAACTTCTGGTGCCAAAGGTTTATTTCTAGAGTGAACACGGAAAATTTCTTCTCTCCCTTTGATATCAGGGGCACCTATAACTACCTGTCTATCAAATCTTCCTGGTCTTAGTAATGCCGGGTCTAAAATGTCAGGTCTATTTGTTGCAGCCAGAATTATTATTCCCATGTTTGTAGCAAATCCATCCATCTCAACTAACAGCTGATTTAAGGTTTGCTCTCTTTCATCATGTCCACCACCAAGGCCTGCACCTCTTTGTCTACCAACGGCATCTATCTCATCAATAAATATAATGCAAGGAGAACTTTTTTTAGCTTGTTCAAACAAGTCTCTAACTCTAGACGCTCCTACTCCAACAAACATTTCCACAAAGTCTGACCCACTAATAGTAAAAAACGGAACTCCCGCTTCCCCTGCGGCTGCCCTTGAAATATATGTTTTACCAGTTCCCGGAGGACCTACAAGCAATATCCCTTTTGGAATTCTTGCACCTACATTATTATATTTTCTTGGGTTTCTCAAAAAGTCTACTACTTCTTCTAGTTCTTCTTTTTCTTCGTCTAACCCTGCAACATCTGCAAATGTTAATTTTTTAAGATCCGAGCCAGTTTGTAATTTTGCTCTACTCTTTCCGAATTGCATTGCTTTGCCACCGCCTCCGGCTTGATTCATCATCATAAACCAAAAGAAAACAAGCAATAGCACCATTATAACGGTAGGTAAAAGACTTACATACCAAGGTGTTTTGTATGGTTCTTCATTTACTAGTTTGACATCTCCCTCTTCCATCTGTGGATAAATGTATGTTTCATTTAACCAGTTTATTTCTACAATGGAGGATGCATATGTAAAAAACATTTCACCTTCTGCTGTCTCTCCTGTAAGTTTTAGTTCCTCCACATTTAACTCTTTTATTTCGTTGCTTTCAATTTTTTTTGTAAATGTTGAAAAAGCTACCTGCTGAACATCCCCTCCAGAACTAGATGTTAATAAATATGACATTACTACCACTAAGGCAAATACAATCACATATATCCCAATACTTTTACCTTTTACTCTCATTACTTCCTTCTTCTCCTTCGTTCTACTTTTTTATCTTTAATACTAATATTTTTTTTGTTTCTGCTGTAGGAGTATAGCTTCCTGTGGTTCTAGCTTTCATATTTCCTTCTGGAATCCATACTATTTCTCTGCCTAGAGCTACTAGCCATGTATTGTCTCTTTCCTCTTTTGGCAATTTGTTGTCAACAAAAACATCTTGTATTTTTTTTCTTCCTCGACCCTCTTTTAAGTACAGATAATCTCCTGGCTCTCTAGTTCTTACAATTAATTTCATATGAGGATCCTTAATTGTGCTATTTCTTAATAAAAATTTATCGTAATCGAAAACAGCTTCCCCTTCGCCTCTAATATAATCCTCTGGCTCTCCTATCATAATTGTTATTTTTGGTTTATCTTCTGCTATTATTCTTTCTTGTATATCCTCATCACTAAATGAATTTTTGTTATATAGTCGTACTTTCTTGTTAAGTAAATCTATTTGGTATGATTTGGGGAAAGAAAGAGTACCTTCCCACCTTCCCTCATCAAATTTTTCATTCAATGCAATTAAATGTTTTCTTTCTATTCCTTTTTTTAAATTTAGTATTTCAAAAGCCATTATTATAATTCTGTTTCTGACTGCTTCATCATGATTAATCAGTTTTTCTTTGTCAAGAAATATTTCTTTTTCATTCATTTCTATTAAGCTATCTTGGAAATCTTCTCTACTTTTTCCCCAGATATAGTCTATGTCCTTTTTACTATTTGTCATATTCCTTGTTATGGTCTTTGTAAAGTTTTCGTTGAAATTTTCTTTTATAAAAGGAATTAGCTCTTGTCTAATTTTATTTCTTGTATATTCTGTTTCAAAATTAGTTTTATCTTCTCTATAAGGAACTTGATATTTGATGCAGAAATTCATTATGTCAATCTTTTGAACATCTAGCAGAGGCCTAATTAAAAAAGCTTCATTTTCTAATTTCCTTATATACTCCATACCCGTAAGCCCATCAATTCCAGAACCTCTCAAAAATTTCATAAGTATAGTTTCTGCTTGATCATCCATATTATGTGCAGTTGCAATTTTTATTTTCTCATAATCTACACCGTTTCTAACAAGATTAGCCGCAGCTTCATTATAAGCGTTATATCTTATGTCTCTTCCAGCTTCTTCAACAGTTAGTTTGTATTTTTTCGCCCATTTTTTACAATCAATCTTATATGGAGCTAGTTCTATCCCTGTCTTTTGACATATATTCTCCACAAAGTTTTGATCTAATTGTGCTGCCTCTCCTCTCAGCATGTGATTTACATGAACAGCGCTAAAATTAAATCCTAAATCATCTTTTAGATCCATCAGCACCGCAAATAAACACATAGAATCAGCTCCACCAGAAAGGCCTAATATTACATGGTCCCCTTCTTCAATCAAAAGGTTGCTTTTAATCTTATGTTTAACTGTTTTGAAAATATCACTTTTTTTTATCATTTTACTTTCCCCTAATATTAAAAAATCTCATACTATTTCCACAAGTTTTTTTTGCAACTTCTTCATAGGTAATTTCTTTTATTTCTGCAATTTTTTCTGCAACATACTTCACATATGCTGCCTTGTTTTCTTTTCCCCTAAGCGGCTCTGGAGTCAAGTAAGGAGAATCCGTTTCGATTGTCATAAATTCTATTGGAATTCCTGCAACTACAGATCTGGTCTTTTTGTTATTCTTATAAGTTACAGGGCCTGCAATAGATATAGTCGCCCCTAGTTTTATATACTCTTTTGCAAGTTCTCTACTTCCTGAAAAGCAGTGAAGCAAAACTCTAGCGTCTCCTACCTCTTCTCCATTTTCATCTAATCTCTTGGGGAACCAGTCTTTTCTTTCTTGAGAAAAAGCCCCTTCCTCAATAAGTATTTCCATAACTTCTTTGTCAGCATCTCTAGAGTGGATTACTATTGGCATTTTAAGTTTATTTGCTATTTTTATCTGTGCTCTAAAGGCTTCTCTTTGTACATCAGGTGGAGAAATGTTTCTATAAAAATCTAGCCCCATTTCCCCTATGGCTTTTACGCCATCTTTTTTGGCTAGGTTTTCTATGAAATACAAAGTTGTGTCATCTGCCTTGGTGGCATCATGTGGATGCACGCCTACAGTAGCAAAGCAAAAGTCGTATTCCTCACTGTGCTTAACGGCAATTTGAGAACTTTCTAAGTCAAAAGCACTGTCAATTACATAGCTTATTTCTTCTGAGTTTTTTATTTCTTCTAACAGATCCTTTCTCTTTTTTTCCGAAAAATTTTCGCTGTTAAAATGGCTGTGGCTGTCAAATAACATGTATCTCCTCTTTCTAGCCTCTTCTATTTTCTATTTCCGATTTCTTTATTTTGGACAAAAGTTTTCGCAACAATTATATATTTGCTTATAAATTATTTGTGCTCTCTTGTTTCTGTAACTGAATTTCCACCCTCTGCAATTAACATTTAAAGTAGTAGATAAATTTGATTTATAAATTTTCTATGTTACTGGGTTTCCATCGTCTGCAATGGTTGTAACAAATTCAAAAGTTTCCTTTCCATCAGCCATATTATCTGCAAACAAAATCATTCCCTTTGACTCCATACCTCTTAGGTTTCTTGGTTTTAGGTTGGCCACTACTATTACTTTTTTACCTATAGTTTCTTCTGGCTTGTAATATTCCGCAACCCCCGAAAGTATTTGCCTCCTCTCTGTTCCCATTTTTACTTGGAACACAAGGAGCTTGTCCGCTTTGGGATGCTTCTCACAAGAAAGTATTGTACCTACCCTAAAGTCTATTTTGTCAAAATCATCATATACAATTTCATCCTTCAAATCTAAAGGGATGTTTTCTCCGTGAGAGTCATTGAGTTTTTCCAATTCCTCCAGTTCTTTTTCAATATCTAATCTTGGGAATATGGCCTCTCCTTTTTTTACAGCCTCCCCATTTAAGAGGAAGAACTCTTTACTGTCTTTCCATTCAATTTCTCCACTGTTTATGCCTAGCTGTTCTCTGATTTTTCCAGAGGTTGTATGCATAAATGGATAAATTAAAACTGATACAATTCTCAAAGATTCTGCTAGATTATATAAAACTGTACCTAGTCTATCTTTGTCTTTTTCTTCTCTGGAAAGAACCCAAGGCATTGTTTCATCAATATATTTATTGGCTCTTCTGATTACAATCCAAATTTCTTCAAGTGCCATATTAAACGAAAACCTCTCCATTTGTGCTTCAACTTTATCTGCTGCACTTATGGCTGTATTTATCAAATCATTATCTAGGGTTTGTTCTTCTTCGTTCCCTTTTATAAAGGTTGGGACAATTCCATTGCTATATTTTTCTATCATGGTTACTGTTCTGGAAACTAGGTTGCCTAAGTCGTTTGCCAAATCGTAGTTCATTCTTTTGAGCATTACTTCATTAGTAAATATTCCATCGTGTCCAAATGTGTATTCGCGTAAAAGGAAATATTTTAATTCATCAACTCCATATCTATCTATTAACTTAACAGTGTCTACTACATTTCCCTTGGATTTGCTCTTTTTACCACCTTCTAATAGAAGCCATCCATGACCCAGAACCTGCTTTGGTAAAGGAATTTCCAAGGACATCAAAAGGGCAGGCCAAATTATTGAGTGGAATCTAACAATTTCCTTTCCAACTAAATGAACATCCGCAGGCCAATATTTTTCATATTTTTCTGAATCTCCTGGATATCCCAAAGCGGTAATATAGTTTGTCAACGCATCTAGCCAAACATATACAACATGATTTTCTTCAATTGGTACTTTTATTCCCCAATCGAATGTAGATCTTGAAACACAAAGATCTTCCAACCCTTGATTAATAAACCCTATCATTTCATTCCTTCTAGACTCTGGTTCTAGAAAGCTAGGATTTTCTTTAAATAGTTCTAAAATTCTATCTCCGTACTTAGATAATTTAAAAAAGTATGCTTCTTCTTTTGCTTTTTCTACTTCTCTTCCGCAATCAGGGCACTTACCATCTACTAACTGACTCTCTGTCCAAAAAGATTCGCATGGCTTACAATATAGTCCTTCATATTCTCCCTTATATATATCACCTTTTTCATAAAGTTTCAGGAAAATTTCTTGAACACTTTTTTTGTGCCTTTCCTCTGTGGTTCTAATAAAGTCATCATAAGAAATTTCCATCGTCCCCCAAAGCTTTTTAATTCCATCTACCACATTATCTACATATTTTTGTGGTTCCATACCCTCTTTTTGAGCTATATCTTGGATTTTTTGTCCATGTTCGTCTGTCCCTGTAAGAAACATCACATCATATCCTGTTGCTCTTTTAAATCTAGCCATAGCATCTGCCATTACAGTACAGTACGTGTGCCCTATATGCAAGCTTGAACTTGGATAGTAAATGGGTGTCGATATGTAAAATTTCTTTTTTTCCATTATTTTTTCTCCTCATAAGTTTAGTGAGTTACAGTGTTATTTTTTCTTACAATACCTATTAGTATATAATATTTTTCAAATATTTGCAATTGTTCATTTAATATGAAAAGCCAGTATCTTTTAATATGAAACACCGGTATCTTTAATACGAAAAGCCAGCATCTTTAATATAAAGAACCAATATCATTTAGTATGAAAAATCAATATTACTTATATTTTATTATATATGAAAAGCCAATATTGAGCTTTTAAACTCTATTGGCTTTTTATACTTTTATTGCAAATTAATAATCTCCCTGTTCCTTAGAAATATCCAGCCCTCAAACCATCTTTCCCTTTATATTAATGATTCCCTCTCTTCCTTAATCAGCTGGCATAAATTTTTATTTTGATTGAATGAGCTACATTTTCTTTTGATTTAAAATGTTTCAAATTCTCTTTTGATTAGAAAACTTTAAATTCTAAGAACACAGGCATATGATCTGAATATTCAAACCCTGTATCTATGGTCTTTATACTTTCAATTTTAATGTTATCAGAAACTATAAACCCATCAACTAAAACTAATGTAGATTTTTCTGGATCATAAGGAATATCATTAAGTCTTGTTGTAGGTAGATATCCACCTTCATCATAATTTGTAGCCATTACAAATCTATCACCTACAAATTCTGTTGGGAATGGTTGTGCCCATCCAAAATCAACTTCCTTGCCTTCGTTGAAGTCCTGTCCTGAAGTGCCCGTAAAGTCATGGTTAAAATCTCCACCTGCAATTACATAGTGTCCTGCTTCTACCTTGGCATACATATCATCAAATAACATTTGCATCTGCCCATTTCGCACTTCCTCATCAGCACCGTATGCAGACAAATGAACATTATATATGTATAAAGTTTTTCCATTATCTAACTGCATATTACTTACTAAATAACATCTGTCTAGATCAAAGAACTTATTAAATCCTTCTGAAATAGGTAAACTTCTTCTAACACTTTCACCCATTGCATATTTGGAAATTGTGGCAAGCTCTCCTTTGCTTGCACCTATTGGATCAGTAATAGGATAAAACAGATAAGATGAGTCATAGTTTATAGCCTCTGCCATTTGATAAGTAGGAAAACTTTCTGCTATCATTTTGCTCTGATCCATATGGAAGCTTCTATCTGCATCTATGTCAACTTCTTGGAACAAAACTATGTCTGGATTCATTTCCTTAACTATGTCCAATGCCCCATTAACATTTCCTGCCACTTCCTCTTCACTTCTACCTCTGGACTCTTCTCCACCATCCATAAAGAATGTGTAGTCTTTACTATAGGCTCCATATCCTATGTTGTAACTAACAATTGTATGGCTATCTGTCCATACTAATGTTTCTTCTTCGTACTCACCTGTTGGTTCTACTTTTATGTTGTCCTCTATTCTATCATAACTAACAAAAACATATGTGATGTATATTATCAAGATTATAAGTACTATAGCTATTATACAAGCTAAAATTCTCAATGTTTTTTTCATATTGTTCCACCTTTCTATATGGTTCATTATATATTGGCATTGTATTATTGGCAATATCTAATTTTTTCTTTTTTTATGATATAATATATTAATGAAAAGTTGATTCCAACTAGCTAAAGTGCAAATTTAAAAACTATGAAGATTTAAGTTCAGGAGGGTTAAAATGTCAGTTAAAAAAAACATTGAAGAAAAGGTGAAAAATGTCAAGTCTGCAATAAGTGGTATTTTTTCTGGGAAAAACAAAAATATAGATTTTAAAACTATTTCTACTACATATGGGACTTATTTAAGTTCTGACAAGGAAACCTCAATAGAATATCTGTATATTGCTCCCAATGGAGAGCCTAAACTAGTGCTTCAATTTATGCATGGCATGGCAGAGCACAAAGAAAGATATATAGAGCTAGGAGAATATCTAGCTAATGAGGGTATTGCTTTTTTCATAAATGACCATTTAGGCCACGGAAACAGCATAAAAAGTCCTAAGCACCTTGGTTATTTTGATACTCCTGAGGGCTGGAATCGACTCCTTGACGATGCCAAATCCCTTTCAGATATTGCCACTGCCACTTTCCCAGAGGTTCCTTTTGTCATAGGCGGCCATAGTATGGGTTCTTTCTTAGCAAGAATTTATGTTGCAACATATCCAAATGTGCCAGATAAGGCAGTTTTTGTAGGGACTGGAGATGGAGGAGCCCTTGCTTATGGAGGAGTTCTTCTTGCAAAATTGGTCGGAGTTTTTAAAAGTGGATTTAACAGAAGTGATTTCTTGGACAACATGGCTTTTGGGACCTACAACAAAAAAATCCCAAATGCTCAAAGTAGCTTTGCATGGCTTTCTGTCAATGAAGACAATGTTAAAACTTATGAAGAAGATCCCCTTTGCGGATATAGGTTTACAACCAATGGATTTCAAAATCTATTCACCTTGGTAGCCAAGGCTTCTAAACTTTCTACAATGCAAAAATATGATAGAAACATGCCTGTCTTACTTATGGCTGGCGAAGAAGATCCTGTAGGGCATTATGGCAAAGATCTATTAAATCTTTCAAAAAAATTAAGTAACATTGGAATAAAAAATGTGAATTTGAATCTTTATCCAAACCTTAGGCACGAGATTTTCAACGAGGATAATAGAAAAGAAATTTTTGCTGATTTAGTTAATTGGCTTTTAGAAGACCATCCTCGTCTTTAAAAAAATCAAATAATGATATTTAAGGCATTTAAAATATTTGAAATATTGAAAAAATAAGCATCAAAATAGTTTGATGCTTATTTTTAGGAAGTGCTTAAACTTACTTTATCCGACTTCTTATATTGTTCATGTATATCCCAATAATAATCGAGTATATTTTGTCATAAACCAAAAATACAATTACTGCCCCAATGGCCAGTATAGGAATCGGATATTCTGGTATTTTGATTTCTCCTAGAAATACTGCACTAAAGAGATATAAGCCTAATCCAAAAGTCACCAAGAAAAGTACAGTTTTAATTATAGTTTCTAAAACTTTCTTATTTAATTTTTCTATAAAATATTTTGCTATCCCATAGTAGCCAAAAAACATCAAATACGGTGCTATGGCTATTTTATTTGGAACTAATATAAAGCCAACTATGCTCACTGCTACAAAAAGCCAAAATCCTTTTACTGGTCCTGCCTCTATAACCATTACCGCTACAAAAACAGAACTTATGGCAAACATAGTTAATTCAAATCCAGGTATAATAGCTGCTAAATACATAAAGACTAGCGTAAGGGCAGCTAATACTCCCCCCAATGCTACTGGAAATCCTTTTTTGTTGGTTGCCATTCTTAGGTACTCCCTTCTATTTTTTTAATATCACAACTTCACGATGATTAATCAGCTATCTCTTATCTTGATTTCTCAACTTTTTTTGCTCTAAGCCATCAGCTTCTTTTCTCTTTGTTTCACTATGCTTTAATAGGCGATGTTTTAAATACAATCACAGCAGCAGTCTGCGCAAAGATAACATTGGCAAAGCTGGCAAGCTAAGTCATTATTATTTCCATATCCTCTTCCATATGCGTTGGTTCTATATCCTTGGCCTCTTTGTGCCACCCTATTTAAAGCTTCATTGTATTCAGGATTTCTTGGATCCATATTTACTGCTTGTTGAATCTTGCCAATACCATCGTCATACCAACCTTTTCGCACACTTAGCATACCGCTCAAGAAGTACCACTCTGCATCTCTTTTGCTTATTCTATTTAATCTGTCTTCTGCATCTAAAAGCCTTCCATCATCAATATCTCTTCTAATTTGCAAATACTCAGGGCTCATGGCACCTTTCTTTTGTTTGCCTCCACCGCCGCTACCTCTTTCTGCTTGGATTTGATCATAGGCTTCATTAATTTCTCTTACTTTTTCTTCTGCTAAATCTTCCAATGGGTTGTCTTGATATTTATCTGGATGATATTTTTTTATTAACTCTCTGTAAGCTTTTTTGATAGTTTCATCACTATCTGTTCTTTTTACCCCCAAAACTTTATACGGATCCATGTTTTTTTCCTTTCTTACTTAATTATACCTAATTATATTTTCCTCTCGCAATAGCCTCTAGCCTCTAGCCTCTAGCCTCTAGCCTCTAGCCTCTAGCCTCTAGCCTCTATTTAATTTTATCTTTTCTTTTTTCTTATAGTTACAGATTTCCGTCTTTTTGCTCTAACCATTTTTGTTATTTTTTTATTTGCGTATCTTTTTCTTCTGAATCTCTAATCCTTTAATTTCTTTGATTATAGTCTCTGCCCTTCTCAAAAGTCCTAATGATATTACATTGTCAACTATACCTTCATTCTTGACAAATTTCAACTTCTCAAAGGATTCTACCAAATCACTGCCATAAAGAAGAAGGTTTCTCTCTCCTAGCTCCGCTAAGGCTTCTTTGTGTTTTTTGCTATTTCTTATATATTCTTCTTTATCTATCTCTAGCCGATATATAAATGGATTATACATTCCCCCTCTTATATCTTCATCCAAGTCATCTAAAGCATCTATTATATATATCCACTTCCCTAGCATATATCCCATTCTTCTAATGGCCTTAAGTTCTTCTATATTTTTTTTCTTTTTTTCTTTAGAGCCTTTTGAAGGTTCGCCTTCGGCTTGATGATTCCCGGCATCTTTCCTTGCTTCTCGACCTATTGCTTCTTGGGCTGTTTCTTCTTGGTCTGCTTCCTCAACAACTTCAAAATAGTATGCCACTATTTCCTCCAATATTTTTGCGAAAGGTTCTGCCACCTTATCTATATTAGATTCTTTTTTCCTTTCCATTTCATGGAGCAAGCTTAGATTATGCTTAATCTTTTCATCTAAGCTTTCATATTTTTGGGAAAGCTTTTTATAGACTTTTCTAAAGGCCAGGGATGCCAACTTTGCAACCTTTTTTCCTTCGTCTATATAATCATCTTCTAGTTTGTGATATCCTAGCAAAAGCATTGCATCTGCCGAATAGTCAATAGCCTTACTTCGCCCTACAGTTTTTTCTTTTATATGATGTATTATGCAATGCTCTCTACTAAAAGTTATTTTTTTCTCATCTAAGCCGTCAATAAGTGCTGCCAAAAAAGCCGCATCATAACTTAGGCTAAGCCTTGGAAGTTGTCCATGGTTTTTACCTATTGATTTGCAAACTCCACAATAGTAACCACTGTACATTTCAAATTCCTTGACTTTTAATTCTGGTGTTTCTGGTTTTACATATCCTAACATTTATAAAATTTCCACCTTAATATTTCATAGGAATTAAGTCTATATACTCTTCTAAAGAACCATCTCTCAAGCAACATTCTATAATTTCTTTGCCCAATGGGTCAAGTTCCTCTGTGTTAAACTTTGCAAGCTCTTTCTTGAAGAAATTCCCTAATAGTGCCGCCCCTTTATCATAACTTTCTAATGTAAGCTCTGGCTGACTTTCAGGTTGTAGCAATGCTTTACCTATATATTGTCCATCTACTTTCATAGAGTCTAAGGAGTAGCCAAGCAAAGAGCATCGAGATTCAACCAGGTGCTCCGGTTTGAATTTTGCACTTCCTCTACGAGCAATATATTCTCTGGAAATCCATTCAGGCATAAACGAAACTTTGTATACACCTATGTGCTGATTTGGAATAAGTATATATCTTGTGGCTGTAGATTTTTTAAATTGCTCTAGCAGTAGGTTTGCCTGCCTTACCATTTTGCCTGTAGCAAATGGCCAGT
>CAYJJM010000001.1:26011-27867 GCA_964370515.1 uncultured Oscillospiraceae bacterium
ATCCTACACCTTCACTTTGCATGTCATCTCCGCCTATAATACTAGGATTCTTTGACCCTCTAGGGGCTACAAGTCTCCACAACCAAGCTAGAGCTGGCGGAAGAATATGCATCATTCCCATTATTCCATAGGATGGGTTTTCCTTTGTACAAATTGGTGCTCTAACTCCAAAACTTCTCACATCAACTTCCACTGCCTCATCTACCACATCTGGCACCATTCTTCTAGGCATAATAACCCGTGGGTTTGGGCAAGGTGTGCCATCTGAATCTAGGGTATGTTCCCAAATAAGACAGGTTGCTTTTGGTACCGCATCAATATTAAAGAAAACTAAAGGCTCTTTTGGCTGTGTACAAATTCTTTCATAGGTTGGCTCAACACCATATCCATCAATATTATCAAGTCTAAGGAACCAACCCGCCTCTGCATCAGTTACTACTAGCTTTTTACTTTCTGTTTGTAAGTCTGTGTGGCAAAGTGCCATATCGTCTGTTACCGGTTCTAAATCACAAGTTTCCTGCAAGCTAATATAAAATTTTTCATTAGTTACAGTATTTTTTCCTACAACAATTCTTCCATCTGGTTCTTTATGGATTTTTTCTATCATTTCACTTTTTCCACCACCAGAGGCTCCTTCGTGCATTATCACAATCTCATTTTCATAAGGAGTAATTACTTTTACTGTAGAAGCATGTGCTGTTACCCACCCTTCTTCTTCTCCTATATTAAGAAGTATTCCATATACGCCTTTTTTTGCACTTGGTCCTGGGTATAGGTTGTAGGAAAATAGCTCATGTTTACTTTCCATTCTATTATGGACTACCACCTGCTTGCCCTGAAAATGCGTGTGTCTAAAAACAGGCGCCAAATAAATCACAGCCCTTGGCTTAAATTTCGCCTTATTTTCTTTTTTAAACTCATAGTTATCTATATTTACAAAGGCCTGCAAATCTGCTAATCCCGCTGCAAAAAAGGCTGCGTTTCTAGGCCCTATTAGTAATGATTCATACCCATGCTTTTCTCCTCCTGATAAAAATGGCATCACAACGAGCTCTTGCTCTTTTAACCATTCAAAGGTTTCTTTTCGAATTTTATCGAAATCTTCGCCAAATCTTTCTTCGTATGTAGGCTTATCTGTTTCTTTTTTGTCTCCAACTATCATACAGTCTGGATCTCTTCGCCTCATGTAATCTTCCATGAAGTTTACTGCTAATCCATTTTTGCATCTAACAAGCTCCGCCTCTTTTATTTGTTTGCCCTCAACCTCATATGATACTTGAAATATGTCATTTCCCCCTAACCCTAAGGAAAGAGCAAATAGTTCTTCTCTGGTTCTTGGCACTGTAATCCCTTTGCAATTTTGCAAAATATTCATTGTATCTTTATCTAGTAAAAATTTTTCTAACATTAAATTTCCTTTCTCTATCTTGGTGACTATTAATTAATTGTCATTTTATTTTTATACTTTTATTTGTTTTTATTGTGTTTGTCGCTTCTAAGATTTAATTATATCATATTTCTTTAATTTTTCCTTTGCCTTTCCTACATAACGCAAAAACCCGACAGGAGTCGGGTTTTTACGGCTATTATTTTTTACTAAGAGGTTAGGTATTTATCTCTATAAAAGTAATATACTACCATATTATGTAGTTTATGTGAAGAAGAGGAGTTATTTTGATGAAATTTGCTTTTTTTCAATTTTTTTCCAATTTATCAAAGTTTTTCTTTCCTCTGCCTTATACCTCTTTTTATTTTTTGTAATGAATAATGTTTCCGCTATTTCCCGATATTACTTCCACTGGGTTTCCATTTAATTGCATATTTAAAAGCTTCACCACTGTTTCCTTGTCTAAAGT
>CAYJJM010000001.1:27877-31198 GCA_964370515.1 uncultured Oscillospiraceae bacterium
TCTAAAGTGTTATTATTCTCACTTCTTATTCCTAAATTTATACTCACTTCGTAGGCACTTGTTTCACCTGTTTTATATATTGGCTCAAAAATAGGTTGCTTATTATCTTCGTCTATTGCAATAGCTTCCAGCAAATTTCCTTGATAAAAGAATTCATCATAAGGGAATGTGATTCCATCTGTTATCAAAAGTCCGCCTTCAGCATCTATTTCTATTGTTTTGTAAGTTACATCCGGCTTTGTTCCTCCGATTTGAACATCGGAACTATATCTAAACTCGTTCATCAAATAATCAACCACTCCATTATATATGATTGCTTGATCGCTAGCATCTGCTGTTGCAGTATATGTACTCAGAGAAGATTGTACTGCAAATATTGCTGCAAAGCCAATAATCCCTGTTATTGCTATTGCAACTATAATTTCTGCTAGGGTGAACCCTTTTTGATTTTTACAGTATTTATTTTCTTTTATCTTCGCTTTAATTTTCATTGCCTTCTCTTCTCTTTTACTCATTAAAGATTCCTGTTCCCGTGATACTTCCGTGTTTTTTCACTTCATTCTCGTCGCCTACATTAAGATTAAGATATATATCATTTTTCCTTACTTGGGGTTCTGCTGCATCCAAATTAATGTTTGCCACTTCGTCTGGACTCAAAACTACATCCCAAGTTCTAAACATAGACATTCCCCCAATCAGTCGCCTATTATATGCACCTGAATTTCCGATTGCTGTCGTCCCTGACAAAGGTCTGTAAGTATATGTATCTCTTCCTACTTCTACTCCATTTGCATAGAGAATTTGTGTTCTTGTGCTAGGGTCATATGTTTGAACCCAAGTAACCCATTGATTATTATAAGAAGTAAAGTCTGCATGTGCCCACATTTCCACTTCAAGATCTGCCCAGTCATAAAACTGCATAAACAGTCCGTGTTCACTACCGTTATTTCCATAGTGTAGACCATAAACCCCCATATAATATATTTTGGCGTTCGTCCTATCTACTTTGATTTTTACGGCAATAGTATATCCATCAGTTAAATCATGCTGATTAAAACTAGATGTGTTTAAATTTATCTGCGTATTTCCATTAAATTGCAAATATTTTTCTGGTGTTTTATTATCTATTTCCGGAGGCAAAAATGACTTAAGAAAAGTTCCATCTTCTTTTTCAACTTGAAATAAATAATCTCCTGAGACTTCATAAGTTCTTGCACCAATTCCAAAGCTGATTTCCCCCTCATTGGCTAATCCTTCATCTTGTTCCATTTGGTTTGTTGCTTCGCTGTTTTCTTCTATAAGGTTTTTTCCTTCTTGGAAGTATCCAGCAGAGGCTGCAAAGGTTTGGGTTATAAACAAGGTAACGATTCCCAAAATAGCAATGGCTGCAATCACCTCTACCATTGAATATCCCTTTTGGTTCTTTCTCTTATTTAGTAATATAGTTGAATTATTTTTCATAATAACCACCTATATATCCTTCCTTCTCCCAGCCACCTACATATAACTTTTCGCCTATATTCTTTTTGTAGTAGTTTGCTATATTTATCGCCTTATATTCATACTCCATTTTAGCCTCCAACGGTAAAGCTATGGTGTCCACACTTATTTGTCCATATATTTTGGAATTTCCAGCTGGCACAATTAAGGAGCTTTCCTTTTCTCCATAGACACCAATGACTGTATTATTTGGAATTTCTAAACTGGCACCTTCCTCCAGGTAGAAAAGTACTCTAGGCGAATCATCCCCGCTCTCTCCCCAAGAATCCACCGACACATCTAATGTAACATCCTCTCGAACAATTATTATTACTGGGTTTTCTGCTGTTACATTTCCCATTAAACTGTCTAAGTTTCTATCATAGTTGCTGGTAACTTCGTAGTAGTTTCCCGGCAAAAATTTACTAATGTCACTATCTAATTTTATAGCATTCTCATAATCCCAACTCCACTGAGGCGCTTTTCGAACTTCATCTTCTTTAAATTCTGTAGTCATTTCTTCTATGTCTGCTGTTCCTACTGCTAAGCTTAAACTTTCTTGGCCAGCATCAATTTTATACTCTTTACTTCCCAAAGTTAAAGTTGTTGGCAGAAATGGTGTCCCTTCTATTTCTTTTGCCTGTACAAGTTTCATACCTCCTGTGGTGGTAAATAGTGTATCTTTTACATTCCATGTCGAAGCTATATATGTTTGTGGAGTGTTCTCCATTATATATAAATTGTCTGTTGTATATGTAGAATACTCTGGCTCTACTCCTGTTCCTAATGTTGTAGGGGATGTTCTTATCATCATGTCTGAACCGCTTGCATTTATTGTTCCTGCCCCTGCAGTCACCATATCTATACCTGCAAACATTTCTTCAGCAGCAACCAATTCAGTTTTGTTTTCTTTTAAAACTACTGTTACAGTGCTTTCTTCCTCTTTGAGTACTACCGTTGATGTTATTACAATCTGATTTTCGCTTACTCTCTCAATAAAGGATTCTTTTACAGTCCCCATATCTTCTGCTGGCAACACAACATCTTCTATAATAATTTGATTTCCTACTTGGGCCAATTTTATTTCAACTTCGCTCCGAATTGGGCTCTCTGTATCGCTTAAAAGTTCATAGGCAATTGCATCGCAAACCCCTTTGGCACTATAATAGGCCTGACCTTCTTGCCCTTGGTTTGCAGCTTTAAGTGCAAAGGAAACAGAAACTGTAAGAACCGCTGTAACTATTACAGTTCCTACAACCATCAATATCAAAACATATAGTAATGCACTTCCTGCATTATTTTTTGTTTTCACATTTTTTGTCATTTTTTAGACTCCCAAAGTATCTATTCTTACAAGAATACTTATATTTCCACCAGTTGCCCCATCATAACCTATGCTAAGGCTTTCTATAACCATATATTTTTTGCTCAATATACTGTTTATAAATGCTGAACATTCTTCATTGGAACCCATTACTTGCATACTTACATAAGATGAAACTATTGAAGCACTTTCACTTTCAATCATTTCTCCTTCTGAAACTTCCCCAGTTGTGCCTTCCTCTGTTTCTTCTGTTGTTGTAGTTGCTTCTGGTGCTTCTACAAACTCAAGAGACAGAGGTATCACTCCACTTCTAGTAGCTAAATCTGTCATCAAATTATCCAGCTCATAATCTTCTAAATATGGACTAAATGATTTTTTTAACTCCGCATTCTCAATTAAATTGTTTTCATAAACTTCATCAATATTAGAACCCATCTCAATTTCCATAAGAAGCTTATCTCTTTCTAATTCTTGAGCACTGATTTCTTCTTTTAAAGCAGCATTTTTATCCATTAATG
>CAYJJM010000002.1:0-4586 GCA_964370515.1 uncultured Oscillospiraceae bacterium
CCTTTTTGTGGCAACTTGTCTAACGCTTTCACTATCCATCCATTTACTGTAGTCACATCTATATTTTCATCTAATTGAAGTTCAAAATAGTCAAAGACCTTTTCCAAATTAGCATTTGCTAAAATTCTATAGCTTCCATTCTGAAGTATGGAAACTTCTTCTGATAACACCACATCGTGTTCGTCATATATTTCTCCTACTATTTCTTCGATAATATCTTCCATTGTAACAAGTCCAGCTGTTCCACCGTATTCATCTACAATAATTGCTATATGTGTTTTTGCCTCCTGCATTTTTCTAAGAAGGTTTGCTATTTTCATTGAGCTTGCAACATATACAACTGGCTTGATAAAGTCTGTTATCTCATACTTTTTATTATTGTATACATAGTTGTGAAAGTCCTTTTGATTTAAAACTCCCAAAACATTGTCGATGTCATCTTCATATACAGGCAGCCTTGAAAACCCTGTTTCCATAAATAGCTTTGCTACATCTTCTTTGGCCTCATCTATTTCTATAGCTTCTATATCTACCCTAGGCGTTAATACATCCTCTGCCACAAACTCATTAAAGGATATAGCGTTTTGAATAAGGTCTCCCTGTTCTTCCTTTATACCCCCTTCTGTCTTGGCCTCTTCAACTAAAGTTATAAGCTCTTCACCTGTAATTCCGCTTTCTCCAGAAACTTTAAACATACGCTTAACTATATTTTTTACTCCAGAAAAAAACAAAATAAAAGGAGTCAGAATTATCATTATTCCTTTTATAATAGGGGCAGAAAAAACACAAGTTTTCTCTGGTATTTCTTTTGCAATTCCCTTTGGAGAAATTTCCCCAAAAATAAGCACAACAACAGTTATCACTATTGTTGACACCGTTGCTCCGTAATCGCCTATAAGTTTTATGAACATTACAGTTGCAACAGAGGTCATTGCAATATTTACAATATTATTCCCAATTAATATTGTTGAAAGTAATTTGTCGTAGTCGTTTGCAAGTTCAAGGGCCAATGCGGCTCTCCTGTTTCCCTTCTCCGCTAAATGCTTTAGCTTTATTTTATTTACAGATGTAAAAGCTGTCTCTGTACCAGAAAAGTACGCAGACATAATCACTAATCCAATTATTGATATTACATATCCTAAATAGTTACTATCCATCTGTTCACCTACTTCACAAATGCGCTATATATAGCTTTAATCGACTTTTCAAAATCACTTTCCTCAACACCTACTATTATGTTAAGTTCACTAGAACCTTGATCAATCATTCTAATATTTACATTCGCTTCTGCTAGTCCTGTAAAGAGTTTTGCTGAAACGCCTTTTCTAAAGTGCATTCCATATCCTACTGTAGCAATTAATGCCATATTTTCAACTGTTTCTACTAGATCCGGTTTAAGGATATTATTAATTGCCTCTATAACTTCCTCTTCTTTCCCTTCGATTTCTTCCTGTCTAACCACTGCCGACATAGTGTCTATTCCACTTGGCATATGCTCTAGACTTATTTCAAAGTCTTCAAAAATCCCACCTAGCCTTCTGATAAACCCTCTTTCTCCTGTCATTTTGTTTTTAAAAACTGTTATTACAACAAAGCCTTTTTTCCCTGCTATTCCTGTAATTATTTCATCTTTAATTTCTTTGCAAGGCTCTGCCGTTATCATTGTTCCAAAGTCTTCTGGTCTGTTGGTATTTTTAATGTTTATAGGGATTCCTGCTATTTTTGCTGGATATATTGCATCTTCATGAAGAACGCTTGCGCCCATATACGAAAGTTCCCTAAGTTCCTTGTATGAAATTTGCTCAATGCTTTTTGGCTTCTCTACAATTCTAGGGTCTGCCATCAAAAATCCTGACACATCTGTCCAGTTTTCATATACTTCAGCTTTTAGTCCTCTAGCTACTATAGCTCCTGTTACATCTGAACCTCCTCTACTAAAAGTAACTATTTCTCCCTCTTCATTGCTTCCATAAAACCCTGGCACAACAGCTCCTTCTGTACTAGATAATCTTTTGAAAATGGCTTCATTTGTTTTTTCTTCTTTTAGCTTTTTCTTGTTATCAAAAATAACAATCTCCGCAGCATCAATAAATTCTCTGCCTAAATAAGCTGCAATAAGTTTTGCATTTAAATACTCCCCACGGCTTGCCATGTAATCTGGTGTCGTTCCTGCGTCAAGATTTGCTTTAATAGCTTTAAGCTCAGCCTCTATATTTATATTAAGTCCCAGTTCTTTTTCTAACTCCAAAAATCTTTCGGATATTATTCCGAAATTTTCTTCATAGCCAAAATTTTGTTCTCTACTGCTATGGCAGGCATATAACAAATCTGTAATCTTCACATCTTTGTCATGCCTTTTTCCTGGTGCGGAAACTACAATAACTTTTCTCTCTTTGCTTTCTTTTACTATTTTTTCAATTTTTTTAATTTGCTCTGCACTGGCAGCAGATGAGCCTCCAAATTTTGCTACTTTCACTTTTTTACCTCTTACCTATTACTTTTCTTTTTAACAATTTATCTAACATTTTCTTATTTATCTAATCCTTCTACTTTTTTCTTTAAAATGTCAACCTTGTCCGTCTTTTCCCAAGCGACACCTAGGTCTTCTCTGCCCATATGCCCATATGCTGCTAGTTTTCTATATATTGGTTTTTTAAGGCCTAGTTCCCTTATTATTGATGCAGGCCTTAGATCAAATATTTCATTAATCACTTTTGACATTTCCCCATCATCTACCATTCCTGTGCCAAAGGTTTCAACCATAATTGACACTGGCTTTGCAACGCCTATTGCATATGCAAGCTGAATCTCGCATTTTTTTGCAAGTCCTGCTGCCACTATATTTTTTGCCACATAACGAGCTGCGTATGCTGCTGATCTATCTACCTTTGATGGATCCTTTCCACTAAATGCCCCACCACCGTGTCTAGAGTAACCACCATAAGTGTCAATTATTATTTTTCTTCCTGTTAGACCTGAATCTCCCTGCGGCCCACCTATAACAAATCTCCCTGTCGGATTTACAAAATACTTGGTTTCTTCATCTAGGAGGTCTTCTGGTATTACATTCTTAACAACCAACTCAATCATATCTTTGCGGATGGTTTCATTTGAAACATTTTCATCATGCTGAGTAGATATTAGCACTGTGTCAACTCTTTTCACCAATCCATCCTGATCATACTCAACTGTAACCTGGGTCTTTCCATCTGGTCTAAGGTAATCTAAGGTTCCATCTTTCCTAACTTTTGTTAGCTGCTTTGCAAGTTTATGCGCCAAAGAAATTGGAAGTGGCATTAATTCTTGTGTCTCATCACAGGCGAAGCCAAACATGATCCCTTGGTCTCCTGCTCCTGTTTCCTCTTCTTCGTGGGCAAGTTGCCCCTCTTTGTACTCTAATGCATGGTTTACACCCATTGCAATGTCGGGTGACTGTTCATCAATACTAGTAATAACAGCACATGTGTTTCCATCAAATCCTAGATCACTTTTTGTGTATCCAATATCACAAATCACCTCTCTGATTATCTTCTTTATATCTACATAACATTCTGTTTTTATCTCTCCCATGACCATTGCATAGCCTGTGTTTACAGTAGTTTCTGCAGCTACTCTACTTTCTGGGTCTTCTGCAAGCATAGCATCTAAAATTGCATCTGAAATTTGATCACAGATTTTATCTGGATGTCCCTCTGTTACCGATTCTGATGTGAATAATCTCTTCATTTTTTTACCTTCTTTCTTTATATGAAATCATTTAACAGGAATAGATATTCCGTTTAAATAAGCTGAATAATTTGAGTTTATTTATCCTGTTAATTCTGTTTTTATTATAGGATTTATTAGGATTCATAAATTAATCTCTAAAATAATAAGAACCCTTTTACCCAATTTAATTATATCTTTTTATCAGCTTCTATGTCAATGTATTTAAATTTAATTAGTTTCTTTTACTTTCTTTGATCAAATTCAAATGCTTTCTTGCGCTCCTTAATGTTGCTTCCTTTATTCTGGTGATGTTGATTAGCAAGATTCATTGGCCCTTTTCAACTCATTAATGTTGGCACAAGACACCCTACGCTATGAAGCCTTTACACCCTTCTACTAACTTTTACTAAAATATTTTTTTATTTCCTCTGCATCGGCTTTGGAAATTTTTTCAACTGATATTAACTTTTCTTTTGACGCCTCTTTTATTGCTTTAATGGAACCAAGTTCTTTCAATAAGTTATTTCGCTTTATCCTTCCAATTCCTTTAATGTTTTCCAATTCTGATTTGACAACTGTTTTTCCCCTTAGTGCCTTATGATAATTTATTGCAAACCTATGAACCTCTTCTTGAATATTTCCTATATATGAATATAAGAATTTATCATCCTTTAAACTATATTCAACTATTTCTTCTTTACTTTCTCTATATACCAATTTGTCACTTCTATGTTTCTTGTCTTTTGCCATTCCGATTAGCCGAATATTTTTAAGCTGGTTTGTGATTGGACTTTCTGTATCTACATCTTCATGGTTACCTATAGAGTTGCTTATTGTAATAGCAGTATTTAAAACTTCTTCCGCAACCTCTAGATGTC
>CAYJJM010000002.1:4596-15567 GCA_964370515.1 uncultured Oscillospiraceae bacterium
AAAGGCAAGAATCCTTTATCTCCTTCTATGGCCTTTTTTAGTCTTCTAAAAATTATCTCTTGAGTGCTTCCATAATCATCTGAGCCTATAGCTGTTTGGCTTTTTGTTTTAACTTTAAACTTTCTATATTTGCTTTTTATTGGATTTAGTCCTTCAAATACAACCATCGCCCCCACTGAATCCACACCAAATGTGTTAGACACATCAAAGGCTTCTGTTTTTGGCTTGCTTGAAAACTCCCCAAATTTTTTTAAGGATTTTTCTAAGTTGCTTTCTCTCTCTTCTTCTTTTTCTATTCTCTCCGCTATTACTTTGTTTTGTTCTATAACATCTGCTTTGGCCAAAGAAAGAAGTTCTTTCATTTCTCCTTTCTTTGGAAAAGTTATTCTTATTTTTCTTTGCCAAATCCCCTTCAGGTATTCCTCTAGCATTTCTATATTTTTTTTCTCTAGATTTTTCGGAAGTTCCTGGTTCTCTTCTATTATTATTTGTTGTGGCCCTTTCATTTCTTTGGAGTAGTGTTGCCGAATAAATTCTAAGGCTATTCCTGTCTCTTTATTTAAAGCCATTTTAGATGAATCTACTTTATATACCTGCCTATCTATCAACTTGCTTCCTATTACAGAAAAAACATAGATTTGCTCTCTTCCATCAAAGATCACCACATCTACATCTTCTTTGTTAGCTATTACAACTCTCTGTTTTTCTCGAATTGCTTTTGCTCCATAAATATAATTTCGATATTTTAATGCCTCTTCATATCTCATTTCTTCTGAGGCTTTCTTCATTTTTTCTTTCAAAAATTTGTCGATGCTTTTGTCTTTTCCTTTTAGAAAGTCTAATATATCATCAATTATTTTCTTGTACTCTTCTTCACTTATTTTGTCAACACATACTCCTTTGCACTTATGGATATGATAATTTAAGCAAGGCCGAAACCCTGCTTTAAATTCCTTGTATGTACATTTTTTCGTAGGAAAAATTTGGTTTATAAAGTCAACCATTCTATTAACTGCACCTGTGTCACTATATGGACCAAAATATATATCTTCGCCTTTTTTTTGCATACGGGTTTTTACAACTCTAGGGAATTTTTCACTTGTTGTTATTTTTATATAAGGATATGTTTTATCATCTTTCAATAAAATATTATATTTGGGACTGTGCTTCTTTATTAGATTTGATTCTAATATAAAGGCCTCCATTTCAGTGCCTGTTGTTATATATGTCAAATCGTCAACATTTTTAACCAATATTTTTGTTTTTTCATCTAAATTTCGACTAGATTGAAAATATTGTCTAACTCTGCTATTTAAATTGTTTGCCTTCCCAACATATATGATTTTGCCAAGATTGTCTTTATATAAATACACTCCTGGAGTTTTGGGAAGGTCTTTTAGTTTTTCTTTGTTTATCAATTTTTTCCCTTTTGTGCCTTAATTCGACTAATTCTATCCCTTAATATAGATCGTCGTAATCATCGTAGTAAAATTCGTCTTCAAATTTTTCTTTTTCTCTTTTTCTTGAAATTGCGTTTTTAATAATTTTGATTGGGTTTACAGTTATTTTAGCCTTTCTTCCAGCTATATTTAATATAATTATCAAAACAAGCAAAACACATAACAGGATAAATGCTCCATCAGAAATTCCAATAAGAGTCCACGGTCCTCCTTTTTCCACATCCATTGAGGCAACCAATGGAATCTCTCCCATAAGACTTCCATTAGCATATGTTGATATTACTCCTACCTGTTGTCCTTTTTTAATTGGAGCTTCTAAGTCTTCATAAACTTCTACTTCATATGAGGCAAAGCTGTCTGGTAATTCTTGAAATATAGTAGCATATACACCTTCCTCAGATGTTCCTCCAATTTTTGGGCTTGAACCGCCTTTGATGTTTACAGTAGCTACTGCCTTCCCTGGATCTTCCAATAATATAGTTTTGAAGTTTGTCATTCCATATTCTAGAAGATTTAGGGTATCTGTAAATCTACTCATTGTATCGGGAGCGCCAATTACAACAGTTAATAATTCTAAATCATCATTTTCTGCAATATTAACCAAATTGTATCCTGATTCTGCAACATGACCAGTCTTACCCACTACAGGATAATCTACTTTTAGCGGAATTGCCGCTCCTCCTACGGTTACAGTATCCCCTTCTTTCGCGGAGATAAGTGCATTAGTATTTTCCAGTTCTCTTTCTTTATTCTTGTTTGTAGCTGGAATAGTGTATGTTTCCGTTTCCATCATTTCAACCATTTTGTCATACTCCATGGCCTCTATCATTATTAGCCCTAAGTCTTCTGCTGTAGAGTAATGATTTGGATCATGCATGCCTGAGGTTGTCACAAAATTACTATTTACTGCTCCTATTTCTTGGGCTTTTTCATTCATTAACCCTGCAAATTCAGCCTGTCCTCCTGCTATTTCCTCTGCCAAAACATAACAAGCATCATTTGCAGAAACCATAAGGATTCCCCATAGATAGTTTTCTACCGTCATGGTTTCTCCTTCAACTAGCTTCATTGTACTCTGGCTTTCCATATCAGGTAAAATTCCTACTGTAACTTCTGTGGATAAATCTATATTATCTAGTATTACCATGGCTGTTAAAAGTTTTGTTGTGCTAGCAGGATATATTTTTTGATCTGCATTAGAAGAATACAAAACACTGTTAGAATTCACTTCTAACATATATACTGCATCTGATGTAAAGACCATTTCTTCTTTGGTAAGAGCAACTGTAGAAAAAGTTACTCCTATAATCAAAAATACAGTTAATGTAGTTAATATTAATTTTCTACCAATTGTTTTTTTCATATTTTCTCCTAATTATTTATTCGAGGTTTCAAAAAAGTAATCTGCCAGTTTAAATCCAGCATCAAACTTTATCCCCTTTTCTCCACTAATCTCAGAAAATCTGTTTTCTGGGTTTCCCTCTAGCAATCCTTCGTTACCTCTGCCTCTATAAACTACAAATGGAACAGGGTCTGAGGAATGCGTTCTTATCTTTAAAGGAGTTCTATGGTCTGGCACTATTAATATGGAAAAAGCCTCTCCTTTATCTCTTAAATATTCAAAAACAGGTTTTAAAATTCTTTGGTCAATGTGGTTTAAACTTTTCACTTTTCCTTCTAAGTCTCCTTGATGGGAACATTCATCTGGTCCCTCTACATGCATATATACAAAGTCAGCCCCTTCCTCAAAGCTCTTAATAGCTTCTGTAGCCTTCCCTTCGTAGTTTGTATGGACTGTTCCTGTGGCCCCCTCTACTGTAGGTGCCTCTAATCCTGCACATATAGCAATACCTTTTATTAAGTCTACTGCTGAAATAGCTTTACCACTTATTCCGTATTTTTCTTTGAATGAGTTTAAGCTAGGTTTTTTTCCTTGCCCCCAAATCCACATTGTATTCGCAGGGTTCTTCCCTTCAGCAATTCTTTTTTTATTTACTGGGTGGTCTTTAAGCAATTCGTAACTTTTTTTCATTATCTCGCCTATAAATCGAGATCCCTCTCCCTTTGGCATGTTCTCCCCCACAAGTCTATCTAGCACATCATGAGGCGGTGTAAGTTCAAAAGAAGTTCCCCCATTGGCAACAATCATGCAATGCCTATAACTAACCCCTGTGTAAAGTTTAATATCTTCTTTTTCGATTTCTTCTTTTAAAAAGTTTATAAGCTTATCTGCTTCTTTTGTGCTTATATCTCCTGCACTATGGTCTTTTATTGTCAACTCTTCATACTGCCCATCACCTTCTACAGTGATAAGGTTAACTCGAAAAGCAACATCTGTATCCTTCATTTCTATTCCTATGCTTGCTGCTTCCAAAGGAGATCTCCCTGTTAAATAGACTGTAGGATCATATCCCATAACAGAAAGGTTAGCAGCATCACTTCCTGGTGCAATACCTGCTGGTATGGTTTCAACCATACCCACCTGCCCATTCATCGCCAATTCTGTAGCAACAGGCATATCAGAAACTTCTAGTGGAGTTTTATTCCCAAGTTTTTCTATTTTTTCATCTCCTGCTCCGTCGGGTACGAGTATAAAGTATTTCATCTTTTCTCCTTCTTTTACTTGTCTTTTTCGGCGCAATTTACACCTTTATTGTTGCGTATTACTGCTACGCTAGGTCGCTGCGTGCGCTGGGTCGCTGCGTGCGCTGGGTCGCTGCGTTGCTATTCTTCGTTTGTCATTTTATAAATTTTTTTCTTCAAATTCTTTCATAAAGTCAATTAAAACATCTATTCCATCTTCTGGCATCGCATTATATATACTTGCCCTCATTCCTCCTATTGACCTATGTCCATTTAAGTTGAGTAAATTTCTTTCTTTGGACTCTTTCACGAAGGCTTTATCCAAATCTTCGTCTCCTGTAACGAACACCACATTCATTAATGATCTATCTTCCTTATTTACTGGGCATTTATATAGTTTGCTTTCGTCTATAAATTTGTATAATTTATCTGCTTTTGTTTTGTTTGTTTCTTCCATAGCAGAAATGCCGCCTTTTTCCTTAAGGCTTTTGAATACTTCGCCTGCAACATATATAGTAAAACATGGTGGTGTATTATAAACAGATTCATTTTCTGCATGAGTTTTGTAGTCTAAATATGTTGGCATATTCTCAGGAGCATTGCCCATTAAATCTTCCCTTATTATGACTATAGTTAACCCAGAAGGCGCAATATTCTTTTGTGCCCCTGCATATATTATTCCAAATTTAGAGACATCGATTTCTTGAGACAATACAGACGAAGACATATCTGCAACCAAAGGGATACTTCCTGTATCAGGAATATAGGGAAAAGTTGTTCCATATATTGTATTGTTATAAGTTATATGTACATAATCGGCATCTTCTCTAAAATCTTCTTTTTTCACTTTTGGTATATATGAGAATACATCTTCTTTGGAAGATGCCACAATTTTGATATCTCCAAATTTTTTAGCTTCTTTTGCCGCTTTTTCTGCCCAAGAGCCTGTAATAATATAATCAGCTTTTTTCGACTTGAACATAAGATTGATTGGAACCATTGCAAATTGCAAGGTTGCCCCTCCCTGCAAAAAAAGAACCTTGTAGTTATAAGGAATGGTCATTAACTCTCTTAAATTTTCTTCGGCTTCTTTTATAATCTTTTCAAACTCTTTGGATCTATGACTCATTTCCATTACGGATTGACCACATCCTTCATAATTAACTAACTGGTCTCTAACATTTTCTAGAACATCAATTGGTAACATTGATGGTCCTGCAGAAAAATTGTATGCTCTTTCTTTTTTATTCATATATACCTCCAAAAAATTTTACTCTAAACTACATTATAACACTTTACTGTTTTATGGTAAAGTGTTATACTCATTTACATATATAGACTTTTTTATTACCCATAAAAATGGCCTTTTAAACCTTTTTCATTTAAGGATAGGAGTATTGAAATGTATAAAATCGGAAAATTTAACGAAGTTTCTTCAGTAGGTCTTTCTCATCTTTCTGAAAATTATGTTATGACAGAAAACCCTGATGAAGCAAATGGTATTATCCTCAGAAGTTATGATATGCATAGCATGGATTTTTCAGAAAACCTTCTTGCAATTGCAAGGGCTGGAGCTGGTGTAAACAACATTCCTCTAGAAAGATGTGCTCAAGAGGGAATTGTAGTATTTAACACACCTGGTGCAAACGCAAATGCCGTAAAAGAACTTGTTCTTTCAGGCATGTTCTTGGCAGCTCGAAACATAAGTGATAGCATGAACTGGGTATCCACACTTACGGACGATGTTTCTAAATCAGTAGAAAAAGGCAAAAGTCAGTTTGCAGGAACCGAAATACTAGGTAAATCTTTGGGGATAGTAGGTCTTGGTGCTATTGGAGTCTTAGTTGCTAACACTGCCAAAATGCTAGGAATGAATGTGGTTAGCTTTGACCCTTATTTATCACAAGAATCTAAAGACAATTTGGATGAAGGCGTTACAATTGTAGAAAGCTTAGATGAACTTTTTGCAGCTGCTGATTATATTTCTCTCCATGTCCCTTCCTTGGAAACTACAAACAAAATGATCAATCAAACAGCAATTAACAAAATGAAGGACGGTGTTATTATCTTAAATTTTTCTAGAGATAAACTTGTAAATGATGAGGATATTCTTACTGCCCTAGAAACAGGTAAAGTCAAAAACTATGTTACTGACTTTCCAAATGAAAATGTACTAAACAAAAAAGGTGTTATCTCTATACCTCATTTAGGTGCTTCCACCCAAGAAGCAGAGGACAACTGTGCCACTATGGGCGTAAAGCAAGTAATGGATTACTTAGAAAAAGGCAACATTGTGAATTCTGTTAACTTCAGAAAGTGCTTTTTGAGTGTAGCTCCTGGAACAACTTGCAGAATCTCTATAGTGTGCAAAGATGTTGGAAGAGGGGATGACGGAGTAACTACTGAAAATATTGAGGATATAGAAAGCGCAATTTCTTATGGAGTAACTAATCTTGGGGCAAAAGTAATTGACAGTGCCTCTAGTTCAAAAGGCGGATTCTTATATTTTGTAGCTAATATAGAAGGAACTATCCATAAGGATGACCTTGAAAAAATTATGGGAAGTAGTTTGATTAAAGGAAGAGTTTTAAGCGTATAACTTCACATTTTTTTAATTTTTATAAAGAATAAAAGTAAAAGGATTAGCTAAAAGCTAATCCTTTTTTTAACATAGTTTTTTTGCTTCTAAAGTATAGGCAACTTAAATTGTAATGGTTTGCACTTGATTAATTTGCCATATCCTTTTTCGCCTTTGAATTCACCATCTTCATAAACTAGACGTCCTCTAGAATATGTAGATACTGGATATCCTTTAATTTCGGTTCCTTCCCAAATTATATGGTCTAGATTTCCGTGAAGGTCTTTATTTCTTACAACTACTTCTTTTGTAGGGTCATATAAAACTATATCCGCATCTAGCCCAACTTCCAAAGCGCCTTTTTGATCCTCTAATCCAAAAAGTTTTGCAGGGTTAGTAGCACAAAGTTCAATTGCTCTGTTGAAAGAAATTCTGCCTTTGTTAGCTTCACTTAATATATAAGGATACATTGTTTCAATTCCAGCACAACCATTAGGTATTGTTCTGAAATCTCCAGGAGTTCCATCTTTTTTAACTATTCCCCAATCCTTTTCTGCTTGAGTGAACGGACAGTGATCAGTTGCCACAGTATCAATATCTCCACTTTTTATTGCGGCCCAAATGGCATCTTGAGATTCTTTCCCTTTCATTGGTGGTGAACAAACAAAGTCTCTAGCTCTTAAATGTTCACCGTCTTCTTTATAAACATCACTTGTGAAATTAAGGTATTGTGGACAAGTTTCTGCAAAGATAGGATATCCTTGATCTTTTGCTTCTATCACCGCTTCAACGCCTTGCTTACATCCTAAATGAACAATATACAAAGGGGTTCCCGCCATCTTTGCTAGGTTAATAGCTCTAACATCAGCTTCTCCTTCAACATCTTCATTCTTAGACACATAATGCCACCATGCTTCTGTCTTGCCCTCACTAAGAAATCATACACTATGAAAACTTTAAATGATGGAATCCCAGCTTTTAAAGCATCTTCCATAGAGTCAAGTAGTGCATCTGTACTCACATCACAAACTCCCACATGGAAAGAATAATCAACCGCTGCATCAGGCTCTGCCAAAGCATCTCTACGCTTTACTGCGTCTAGCATATTTTCCCCTTGACCATGCAATACAAAATCAAAAACAGTAGTGGTTCCTCCACAGGCTGCTGATCTTGTTCCTGTATAATAATCGTCTGATGTAACAGTTCCTCCAAAAGGCATGGCTATGTGAGTGTGTCCATCAATAGCACCAGGTAGCACCATTAGCCCTGCTGCATCTTTTACAACTGTATTTGCTTCAGGTTTAATATCCGTTCCTATGGCAGATATTTTTCCCCCAGTAACTGCAATGTCGCCTTTGTAAGTAGATGTTGCCGTTACGATAGTTCCGCCTTTAATCAGTAAATCCATAAACTACCTCCTAAAATTTATCTAAATCAACTTATACAAATATTGCACAAGCCTATTATTATCAATTTAATATATATCTTTTAATAATTTACCCTATAATTAACTAAAGGGAGCCTTAAAAAAGACTCCCTTTAATAGTAATTGTATTATATTATGCTCTTTGAGTCAATGCTTCGTGTTCTTCGTCTGATAGATTTGCACCTTTGCATACTTTTGAAAGTATTATGTATAGGATAAATCCAACTGCGAATGAGAAGAAGTATCCATTAGCTGCGATCCATCTTCCGCCATCACCAAGCAATGCTGCAAATTCTGCTGCTCCTGGGAATCCGAAACTTCCAAAGTTTGCCCAGATTGGTAAAATCCAAGATGCAAGCCAAGCAACTAAAGCTGCAATATTCCAGCCTCCGTTGTACCAGTATAATCCATCTTTTCCTTTGTATAGAGAAGCAACATCAACATTTCTCTCCTTAACGATAAAGTAGTCAGCAATGAATATAGCTGCTACTGGAGCAAGGATTGCACCATAGTTGTTTAACCAACCAAATACATAAGCTCCACCAGAACCAAAGATCCACCATGGAGACATTACAACAGGAACGATACAAGCTATAACTACTCCACCTCTGTAAGAAATCTTGTTAGGTGCAAGGTTTGAGAATCCATTAGCTGGTGCTACAACGTTAGCTGCTACGCAAGTAGTAATTGTAGCTGCCATTACTCCTATTGATGCGATTATAACAATAACTCCATTTTCTACATAGTAGAATACCCCAGTTGGGTCAAACATAGCTACACCTGTTCCAAGCTTTGTAGCTTGAGCAAAGAATGCACCGATAAACGCACAAACTGCCATTGGTATAGGCATACCAAGCATTTGTCCCCAGAATTGATCTTTTTGAGATCTTGCATATCTAGAGAAGTCAGGAATGTTTAGAGCCATTGTAGCCCAGAAAGCAATATTTCCTGTTAATGCTGCTAAGAAAACATACGTAAATCCACCTGAAGTGGCTAAAAGTGCTTCATCATTTGGCGAGTTCATTACTTCACCAAAAGAATATCCAGCTTGACTAGCAAAATCTATAGACCAAGCCATCAAAGCTACCATTACAACTATTAGTAACGGGCCTCCAATGTTTTGAATCCATTTGATTCTTTCC
This sequence comes from uncultured Oscillospiraceae bacterium, assembly GCA_964370515.1. Taxonomy (GTDB): domain Bacteria; phylum Bacillota; class Clostridia; order Peptostreptococcales; family Anaerovoracaceae; genus CAYJHC01. The sequence goes on from CAYJJM010000002.1 coordinate 13,786, forward strand.
ATTCCAGTATATGCAACATAGAATATGAATAGCATAAAAATAAAGAATCCTATAAGTTGTCCAATTTGAACTGCTGGGTTTCCAGGAAGTCCTATTGTCCATGTAGGATCTGTAAAGCTTGCTGCAAATACGCCAATAAAGGCAGCTACTGCACCGCCTCCAACCCATGCTTGAACTGCTGTCCATCCACAGGCTACAATACTTCTAAGTATTGCTGGTAAGTGGGCACCTATTGCCCCAAAAGTTAGTCTTGCAAAAGCAGGGAATGGAATACCATACTTAGTACCTACTTGAGAATTTAATTGGATAGGAATAAGTACAATAAGGTTACCAAGAGCAACATTAAGTACCGCCATCCATGGGCTCATACCCAATAAAATTGCCGCAGAAGAAAGTGACAATGATGGCAGGCATATTGACATACCTACCCACAACATTGAAATGTTGTAAGTTGTCCATTTTCTTTGGGAAACTGAAGTGGGCGCAAGATCTTCATTGTAATAATTTGACGAAGTTAACTCCGCTCTCGCAGCTTCTGTTAATTCAAACAGGCCACGATTTTCAACTTGAGTGTAAGTTGACATAATTTCACCTCCATAAAATTTCTATTACTATAATATAAATACAATACATCACATTATACTATAATTTTTATAATATTTGTAAATTTTTGCAATTTTTTTTCCAAAAATCGTTTTTTTTTTTTGAAAAAGCCAACAAGTTAATATCCAAAAAGCATATTAGTTATTTTTTTTCTAAATATGCTACTCTTTACTCTTCTCTTCCACAATAAAAGGCCTTGCTATTTTACCTAGGAACATCCAAATATAATCAATTCCCTTATTAAATCCCTTTGTTATAAAGTCTCTAGAAAAAGCAAATAAACAAATTGTACTTATTGAAATTATAAATACTATAGCAAGCCCCAAGGACACATCTAGAAAAGTTCCTGTAAATGTAAAAATTCTTACAACGTATACATGAATTATCAATATCATCAATGAGTTGGCACCAAATTTAGTCAAGAAACTTCTTTTTTGTGGCGTCAAATTAATTAAGCAAAAAAGCATAAATATTACTACTATATATAACCCCATTCTACAAGTTGCCCCTTCAATAAATGAAAAGTCATAGCTTTCATAAGGTTTTTTTGCAAATACAATTCCTCTTGGCAAACTAAAATAAATATAAAGCCAAGCTATTCCACCTGCTAAAGCGAAACCTAAAATGCCCCAAATTTTCTTAATGGATTTAATTTTTTGAAAATGCTCAGGCGTACAGTAATAACCTAACAAGAAATATGGCAGGAAGGCTATAGTTCTAGATAAAGAAAACTCTCCGCCTATTTCAGGAATTGCCCCCGCTATCAGCGCTAAAGCAACGCTCCAAATTAGCGGTTTTTTTAGCTTCAAAATGGTTGGCAAAATTAGCCTCCATGTAAATAGGCTAAGGAGATACCACTGGGCATATCCAGGAGTGGTTAAATCATATGTCATATTCTTATCCCATACAAATGTATAATATAAAAACCAAAGTGTATAAATTATCACATATGGCAAAAGCATTCCCTTGACGCAAGTTTTTCTTCCTTTATCTACATTTTTGGAGAAAAATCCAGACATGAAACAAAATGCAGGCATATGGAATAAATATATAAACACATATACAAAATCCAAAGACTCATACTTTCCCCAATACTGGCTCACAAAATGCCCTACAACTGTAAGGGTTATCAAAATCCCCTTAGTGTTATCATATAAATCTATTCTAGTTTTTCCCATA
>CAYJJM010000002.1:15577-22496 GCA_964370515.1 uncultured Oscillospiraceae bacterium
AATTATTCTGTTGATATTAAGCTTATGTAATTATATCATTTGAAAAATTCTATAGCAACTTAATCAAGAGATATGTTTCTGTTTTTATTTGAGGATATATTTTGAGGAAATATGTTCATGTTTTTATGAATATTTACCGAAGTTTTACCGAAATTTTTATTTAATTCTTTTATTTTATATTTTTGCTATGGTAAACTATAATCATTGCTGGTATCTCTTTGCTTCACTATTAAACATCAATAATCGCCAATTCAGGATTGGAATTTAAGTTTGCACATTTTATAATATTTGTATTTATATAATTTATGAATTAAGGAGCTTTATGAACAAGGAAAGATTAAATAAAATATTAGATTTATTGGAAATTGAATATCCAGAAGCAGAGTGTGCTTTAGACCACAAAAATATTTTTGAACTTCTAATTGCAGTAACCCTTTCTGCCCAAACAACAGACAAAAGCGTAAATGTAGTTACAAAAGATCTGTTCAAAAAATTTCCTACGCCTTTGCTTTTGTCAAAGGCGGATGTTTCTGAGGTTGAATCCACTATAAAGCGAATTGGCCTTTACAAAAATAAATCTAAAAATATTAAAATTAGTCTTGTAGAAAATTTTAATAGCCAAGTTCCCAATGACTACGACTCTTTGGTTAGTCTCCCTGGTGTTGGACGAAAAACCGCAAATGTAGTCCTATCCGTAGGTTTTGGAGTTCCCAGAATAGCTGTAGACACCCATGTATTTAGAGTGGCCAACAGGATTGGAATAGTAAAAGAAGACAATGTTTTGAAGACTGAGCTTTCCCTAATGAAAAAAATTCCGGAAGAAAGATGGTCTCGCTCACACCATAGTTTTATTTTCCATGGAAGAAATTGTTGTTATGCTAGGAATCCAAGCTGTGCCAACTGCACGATTGAAAGTTATTGTAGTTATTATACTAGCAAAAAATAAAATTACTTTTAAAACATTTTCTATCTGCTCATTTGCATTTTTGTCGATATTTTTCTTTGCTAATTCAAAAGTTTTCTTTGCTAATTCAAAACTTTTCATTTGTATTGTTTCCCTTTTCGGATTCTTCTTTATATATATAGAACTTCCAAACCTTCTTTTTTCTCTATATCTCTCGCCCCATAAAATATGCCAATTTTTTTTGCATCCTTTGGTATTTCATCCACATACTTCGCCTTTATGCCGATTATCATAGCTAATGCTGTTGGCGTAACTCTTTCTCCTTGAACATCTCTAGTTCCAAACTTAAGATCACATATGTCCATTTGAGCCTTAACAGCTGGAACTGGAACCTCTATTTCCCCATGGCTACACATTACAGTTCCCCTGCCATCTTTTATTTCTGTGACATAAATGTTTTCTGGCTCTATTTCTGTAATACCAATTGAAAAGTTAACAATATTTTCAATTGCTTCATCTCTACCAACTTCGTGGAAATGAACACTTTCCAATGTTTCTTCATGAACCTTTGCCTCTGCTATGCCTAGTATATTATATATATTTTTTGCCAAATTCTTTGCTTCGTCAAAGATATCTAACCTATCAATTATATCATTCACTTGACTAAGGTGCCTGCCATGGTTAGAAAGATCTCGTACTTCAATTTTAATTTTTTCTATTTGAACAATAGCATCTACTCCTGCAAGTAGCATATCTGAACTTATTCCATTTTTGCAGTCAAAATAAATATTCATTTTAATTCTCCTTATATTAGTATGTTGCTATAAATTCGCTAATTTTATTTAATCAGCAACTTTTAAGATTTTGATTGCTGAGCAAGCTGCACCAAACCCATTATCAATATTTACAATGGATACTCCTGGGGCACAACTATTAAGCATAGATAAAAGAGCCGCCATCCCTTCAAAGTTTGCCCCATAGCCAACACTTGTGGGCACAGCAATTATAGGTGCAGTTACAAGCCCTCCCATAACACTGGCCAAAGCTCCTTCCATTCCTGCCACTACAATAATTACCTTTGCCTTTTTTATATCTTCTACTTTTGATAGTATTCTTTCTATTGCTGCAACGCCCACATCATAGAATCTTTTCACCTCTATGCCCAAGGCTTCTAAAGTGATAGCCCCCTCCTCTGCAATGGGAATATCTGAAGTTCCTCCCGTGACCACAGCAACATCATAGATACTCTCTTTGTCTAGAGTCTCCTTGCCATCTTCCAAATCCTGCTGCTGTCCATTTAAAACAATTAACTGTGCATCCTTATGATAGACTGCATTTGGAAGTTCTTTTTTAACATGGGTAAAATCTTCATAGGAAGCCTTGGTTGCTATTACTGGTTCTTTGCTTTCTGCACCCAAAGTCTTCATTATCTCAGCCACTTCTTCTGACTTTTTTCCCTTTGCGAACACTGCTTCTGGAATGCCTGTTCTTTCGGATCTATCGGGGTCAAGTATAGCATAGCCCATTTCTCTAAAGTTACTTCCTTTGGAATTTTTATTTTTTGGGATTTTCATATTTTCTCCTGTATATATTTTTTTGCAATTTTTCGTTCTAAATCACTTGGCTTCTATATTTATTTGAACCCTTTAGCTGCTTGGATTAAGTGACTCATTAATATTGATGTAGTGACATTTCCTACTCCCCTAGGCACTGGAGAAATTTCTGCTACAATGTCCTTTACATTTTCAAAGTCCACATCCCCACACATATTTCCCTCTTCATCATTATTAATACCAACATCAATTATAACTTGATCCGGCGCGAAATATTCTGCCCCTAGCATTCTTGCTCTTCCCATTGATGAAATAACAATGTCTGCTTTTTTAACGACTTCAGGTAAGTTCTTTGTTCGGCTATGGCAAATAGTCACTGTCCCATTTTCTTTTGCAACCATCATTGAAACCGGCTTTCCTATCACAAGACTTCTTCCTAGAACTACCACATTTTTACCTTCAACTGGCACTTCATAAAACTTTAGCATTTCCATTACAGCTTTGGCCGTGCAAGGAGAAAAACCTTTTTTATCTGCATATGTTCTTGCCATTGAAATATCTGTAATTCCATCTATGTCTTTGTTTGGGTCTAGAAGATTAATGATTTTGTCTTCGTCTACTGTCTTTGGAAGAGGTCTTAATACTAGAACTCCACCAATTTTTTCATCAGAATTTAATTCCAAAATTGCTTTTTCTATTTCTTCCTGGCTAGAACTGGCAGAAAGTGTAACCCTCTTTGAATCAATGCCCAACTTTTCCGCTTTTTTTATAGCACTGCTTTCATAGTAAATATCATCTGGTTTTTCGCCTACTCTTAAAATCGCAAGTGTCTTATCTTTTTTCTGTGCTATAAGTTTTTCTTGCTCTTCCTTTGTATGCTGATCCATTTTTTCCGTTACTGGTTTTCCTAATAGCTCTCTTTTCATCTAATTCCCCTTAAATTAATTTTCCTTCATATTTTTCAATTTTGATATCCGCATTGAATTTATCTTTGGCAGCATTGGCCGCCTTAAAATGTGGCATTTCAAGATGCTCTTCAAAGGCTTGATAAGATTCCCATACTTCCACTAAATATAATATATCACTTTCTTTTTCAGGGAAATAGTAATCATATTTAATGTTTCCCTTTTCTTCCCTAGTACCCTTTACAATTCCACATTCATGTAGAGCCTTCAGGAATTCTCTAGGGCTTCCCTTCTCTACTTTATAAGTTACATGAATAATTATCATATTGGTTTCCTCCTTATTTTCTATAATTTATAATTTGATTTTTAATATCCCTCTTTTTTCAAAAAAGATTTTCTATGAATAGGGCAAATCCCATGTTCTCTAATTCCCTCATAGTGGGTTTTTGTTCCATATCCTTTATTTTTGTCAAATGCATAATTTGAAAATTCTTTATGTGCTTCTTTCATAATTTCGTCTCTAGCAACCTTTGCTATAATTGAAGCCGCAGCTATGGAAATGCTATTGCTATCCCCCTTTATTATTGAGGTTTGACTAATATCTATATCTTTTAACTCTACAGCATCTATTAGCAAATGGTCTATAGGCTTTCCTGTTTTTTCATAAAGATTTTTTTCTAATTCTTCAATGGCTTTTTTCATAGCTTTTTTTGTTGCTTCCAAAATATTAATTTTATCTATTTCTCCTGGCTCACAAAGTTCTATTCCATAAGCCACAGCTCTTTCCTTAATTTCTTTTGAAAGCAATTCCCTTTTCTTTTCGCTCAATTTTTTTGAATCATCTATTCCTAGCACATCAAAATCCTCTGGCAATATAACAGCCGCCGCTAGGACAGGCCCTGCCAAAGGTCCTCTTCCTACTTCATCTATTCCTCCTATGTATTTTTTTCCTTCTTTATACAGCTGGTCCTCAAACTTTTTCAATTCAACAAGTCTTTCTTTTAGCTTTTCTTCTCTCTCTTCTTTTTTCATTTTGCTTATCCTTTATACTAATTACTTTTTCTCCTTCTGCTTTAAGTGGTTTCCAAGGTGATTTTTCCTATTTTGCCACCTCTAAATTCATCCAGCAGGGTTTTGGCTAGTCTTTCATAGTCTATATTTCCGCCTTTTCTCATAAATCCTCGCTTTTCTCCAATTAAGTCAAATGCCTCTATCGTTTCCCTTCCTTGAATTTCTTCTTCTTGGATTTTGTATCTTTCTAAAATATCTTGTCTGTAATCTTTTAGTAAAATTTTAAAAAGTTCAAAAGCTAATTCCTCTGTATCTAGTATTTCATCTTTTATAGAACCGCAAAATGCCAGATTCAGGCCTACATTAGGATCTTCAAATTTGGGCCATAGTATTCCCGGAGTATCTAAAAGTTGCATTCCATTTTTCAGAGAGATCCATTGCTTCCCTTTGGTTATTCCTGGCCTATCTCCTGTCTGAGTGCTTTTCTTTCCTGTCATCCTATTGATAAGAGAAGACTTCCCTACATTGGGAACCCCAACAATCATCATTCTCAAAGGCTTATTTCTATTTTTCTCTATATTTAAGGCTTCTTGCTCTTTGTCTAAAATATTAAATAGTTGCTTTATCCCATCACCTAGCATACAATTTCCTAAAACAACCTTGGTTTTCTCTCCTTCCAAAGTGTTTTTCCACTCTCTGTTTAAACTGTCGTCTGATAAATCAACTTTATTTAAGAAAATTATTCTTTTTTTATTCTTTACTATATCATCAATTATAGGGTTTCTACTAGACTTAGGAATTCTAGCATCAACAACCTCTACAACAATGTCTACCATCTTAAGGTTTGCCTCAATGAGTTCCCTAGTTTTTTTCATATGTCCAGGATACCAATTTATATTGGAATTAGGAGTGTTTTTTTTCTCCTCCGATTTTTCTATTTTATTTTTTTCCCTTTCGGCTCTTTTCTGTTCCATTTTCATATATAACATTTGCTCCTTATTTGTGCTATAAATATTTTGTATATATTAAATTATAGCATGTATTAAAATTTTAATAAAGAAGAGCCAATTATTAATTGGCTCTGAATTTTCCTTGAGTTTGGCTTCTAGTTAAGTTCTTTCCTCTTTATATAACTGTTATTCAGTTTAGCTAACCCATTTTATCTCTGCATTTTCTATTCGTATAAATCTGTAGACAAATATCTTTCTCCTGTGTCAGGTAAAATCACCACAATGTTTTTGCCTTTATTTTCTTCCTTCTTTGCCTCCTCTATGGCAACAGCCATAGCCGCCCCTGAAGAAATCCCTCCTAGAATCCCTTCTGTTGTTGCAAGCACCCTTGCTCCATCAAAAGCCTCTTGCCACTCTACATCTATCACTTCATCATATACTTTTGTATCTAAAACTTTTGGAAAAAATCCTGCTCCAATTCCTTGTATTTTGTGAGGACCTTTTCTTCCCTTTGACAATACTGGCGAGTCTGATGGTTCCACAGCAATAACCTTTATATTAGGATTCTTCCCCTTGAGGAAAAGTCCTGTACCTGTTATTGTTCCTCCTGTACCTACACCAGCAATAAGAATATCTATGGCTCCTTTTGTGTTTTCCCAAATCTCTGGTCCTGTGGTTTCAAGATGTGCCTTTGGATTAGAGGGGTTTTCAAATTGAGATGGAATAAACGAGTTAGGTATAGTTTTTAATAATTCTTCTGCCTTTTCAATTGCTCCTACCATGCCTTTTCCACCTTCTGTAAGAACTATTTCTGCACCATAAGCTTTCAATAGTTTCTGCCTTTCTATGGACATTGTTTCCGGCATTGTGAAGATCGTTCTCATTCCTTTTATTGCTGCAATTAGAGCAATCCCTATTCCTGTATTTCCACTTGTAGGCTCTATCAATACACTATCTTTATTTATTCTTCCCTCAATTTCAGCATCTTCTATCATTTGCTTTGCAATTCTTGTTTTTATGCTCCCTCCTGGATTTAGCATTTCTAATTTTGCCAATATGTTTCCTTGTAAATTAAGTTCTCTTTTTATATTAGACAAAAAAACCATAGGTGTATTCCCTATAGATTCTGCCACATTTTTGTATACATCAGACATTGCTTTCTCCTTTTCTTCTTTATCTTTTTTTCATAATTTATATCTCTTTGTTTAAGGCTTATTTTGGTTTCTTAATTCAGAAGGTTTTGATTTGCTGAATTGGACATTTCTCCAAATGTCTTTAAATTCAAATCACTATATAATTATATAGTGATTTGAATTTAAGTTTATTTTTTTGCAAACAAGCTTTTTACATATAAGCATAAAAAGATTACAAAATTGTAATGTTTTTATTGCTTCCTAATATTTTATAAGTAACCGCCAAATTCAGACTGTGGAACCTCCCAATATCCAATCCACTTGCCATGCCTACATTGAAAATATCTATATTCAGTATATTCTTTGTTTAAATCTGCATTTCTTTGCGCAGCAGCACTAGCTGCACTTGCCGCTGCCGAACTTGAGTTAAAGTGGGTAGCACCGTGATACTGTGAGCATGTTG
>CAYJJM010000002.1:22506-25538 GCA_964370515.1 uncultured Oscillospiraceae bacterium
ACACTCGAGCTACTTGAGGAACTACTTCCAGTTTGTTTTTCCTCTATTTTTACCGTTATGTTCAATGTTCCTTCATTTCCACTTGAGTCTACAGCCTTTGCAACAACCGTATATGTTCCTGGCGTATTTAGCTTAACCTTACTGTCATCGAAGGTTAGTTCGTATTCCGATAATTCTGTTACAGTAACTTTCTTTTCGTAGTCAATCTTTGACACTCCCTCTATTTCCTCAATCTCGCTAATCAACTTTATAGCAGGAGCTGTTGTGTCCTCTACTATTAAGTTCACTTCAACTTCTTTTCCTTCATAAACTAGTTTCAGATTATGTGTGCCTGGTTCAAGGTATCCAAATTCATTTGTTTCTAAACCCTCTGGCACAATTAATTCTACTCTTGAAAATTTCTCTTCAATTTCTAGTTCCTCATTATATGAAAGATCTGACTCATGTGAATCTAAAAAATCATATTGACTTAGCCCAATTAATTCATACTCTTTAACTCCGTACTCAACTGTCATATCTTTGGCATAGTCTTCTAGTTTGAAGCTGTTGGTGAAAATAGTTAGGATGCCCCATATTCCAACCAAAAGAGCTACTCCACCAATTGCAATTGCCAAAATCACAACTGTAGTCTTGCTCTTTGTTTTTTTTGGCATTCCTCCCTTTTCTTGGGCCTTTGCTTTTTCATTGTTTATATTGCTTTGGTTTCCTTCTTCTTCAATGTTTTCTTTTTTTGGTGGTACCTCAGCCTCATTTATGTTGTTTTTGCTTTCATTTAAAGTCTTCTCCCCACAGGATGGGCAAAATAAAGCTGTTTCTTCCATTTGTGTTCCACATTTTCCACAAAACATGACTTAATCCTCCTTTAAGTGATTCCGAAAATTTCTTAAGTTAGTAAATTCCCAAAATTTGGTATATCATGATAATAAATTCCTCTTTTATTATACATGATTATGTTTAATTTTTACTAATTTTATTCTATTTTATTGATTTTCTAATTTTTGACCATTTCTATACGTCATGTTTTCACAATTACACTTTCCATTAAAAGTTAATCAATAAATTCAACTAAAATATGGAGTGGTTTCCCTACTCCATACTTTAGTTGTTGTTTGATTTGGTTTTATTAGCAAAGAAGAAATAAGTTTTTTATTTCTCTTAGAGCTAGCTTAATAGGATTATCTTCTTCTGCGTCTTTCTTCAATGATGAATGATGCAACATCTATACCCTTGCTGTTTCTGCCAAAACCTGCATCTATGCCTGTCTTAACTGCATCTTCAGGAATTACTTGTGTACCTCCTGCACAGATAATAACATCATCTCTAATTCCTTTTTCAACTGCAAGCTCGTGAATTCTCTTCATATTCTTATAGTGAATGTTATCGTGGGAAATAATAGTAGAAGCAAGAATTACTTCTGCATTAAGTTCCACTGCTGCATCTACAAGCTTTTCAACTGGCACTGAAGTTCCTAAGTATTCAACTTCAATTCCGAATCTTTCGATTCCACCATGCTTAATGTCAATAACTTCTCTAAGGCCTACTGAGTGTTCGTCTTCTCCAACAGTTCCGCAAACTACTTTTAACGGGTGAGATTTTACATCTTCTCTAATTTCGTCATCACTTAAATATACTGGCTCTGGCGGAATAACTAGTTTGGAAATATCAATATCAAAGTCTACTCTTCCTTTAAGCTCTATTCTTGTTCCTTCGGCTTCTTGTAATACTTCTCTACTAATAACTTCAGCATCTACAAGACCAAACTTTTTGGCAATTTCAACACCCACTACTTCTGCTGTTCTTCTATCTGTAGGTATGCACATTGTAAGCATTACAATACCATCTGCAAGCCATTCCATCTCTGGCTTAACTATGCTGCTTAATCTATATTTATCATTTTCTTCCATTCTCTTTTCTACATTATCTTCTTCGTCAAGTTCATCTATGTATACGATTTTGCTTCTATCTTCAAATGTAGACCCACCGATTAACTCTGATGGATTCTCTGGGTTTCCACCATATTGTTCAACATTATTGTCTCCAAAGTGAGCAGTAACAGGAGCCATATAGTCTTCATCTCTTTCATAGATGTAACCATATCCGATACCGCCTTCAATCTTTCTAGCGATTCCATCTCCATTTCTAGCTGGATATTCTGCAGAGTCTACGAAGAATCCTGCTTCTACTGCATTGAAATATCCGCCTACTTCTAAAATCTCTTCCATAAATAGAAGTGCTTTTTCTTTGATTTCTCTTACTTTATCTCCTAGTGGCCCATCCATTCTTAGGTCAATCATATCCATGATTCCATCTAGCCCTACTAATGTTTGCTTAGCTGTGTCGCAAGCCTCAACATTGTAGATATGCCAAGGAACATTTCTTCCTTCATCTGGTGTTATTGTAGATTGGATATCGGCACTTGTAAATTTAGATATAAGCATATTAAGTACATGAGTTACGGTAGCTTCTCTAGCAGATGAATCAATATATTTTGTGTTCATCTGTGCTCTCATTCTATACTTATCACAAATTTGTCTAAGAGCCACAGCATATGGAAGGTCCATTGATACGCAAGGCCCTGGAGTTGCTGTCGGTGGTACTGTTGATAAACAAATGTTTTCAGGCTTAATTCCAACCATTTCCGAGAACTTAGAATTGATAGCGTGTTGTACTATAAGTTCAGGCATTACCATCCATGCATTTCTTGCTGTCGCATTAGCATTGTGAGCTCCATCAATTTGAGCAATGTCTGCCCAAGCCAGAATTCTCTTTGATTCACAAGCATCTACGAAAGATCTAACACAGTTAATGTTTCTATAAAGAACGTTGTATTGTGGATCTTGGTGAGCTCCGTTAACACCTTCTTCAGCAAACATTACTGCTACATCTGGCCCTGCAACTCCTGATACATATGAGTGATAGTTAATTGGGCGACCAACTTCTTCTTCAATTGCATCAATTGCTTTTCTTTGAGCTCTTACTTGTTTTCTTGTAATAGGAACTCCACCAATACCTTGTGGTGTTCCTTCAATTAA
>CAYJJM010000003.1:0-7556 GCA_964370515.1 uncultured Oscillospiraceae bacterium
ACAGTTAATCTTTTTAGATATAATTCGTTGGAAATTCTAAGTTTCATTTCCAAGTCAAGAGTATTGTGGTGTGTAGCAAATGGTCTTGCATTTGCTCCTCCTGCTATAGTAGTAAGAATAGGTGTGTCGACTTCAAGATATTTAAAATCTTCTTCTAGCACCCTTTTTATTTCTTTAATAATTTGAGAACGCTTAATAAAAGTTTCTTTTACATCAGGATTCATAATAAGGTCTACGTATCTTTGCCTATATCTTATATCTGTATCCTTTAGCCCCTGCCATTTATTTGGTAAAATTTGCAATGATTTTGTCAAAAGAACAACTTTGGCAGCTTTGATGGAAATTTCACCATGTCTTGTTTTAAAAACCTCTCCTTCAATCCCTACAATATCTCCAATGTCATAAGCCACAAACCATTTGTAGTCTTCTTCTCCAATAACATCTTGTCTTACATAGGCTTGAATTCTTCCCTCATTATCTTGTATATCAATAAATGAGGCTTTCCCCATATGTCTGTTGGCCATTATTCTTCCTGCAACAGAAACTTTATTTCCTTCCATTTTTTCAAAGTCATCTTTGATGCTTTGGCTATATGCAGTCACATCCCAATTTTCAATTATAAATGGATTTCTACCATTTTCTTGTAGTTCTTTTAATTTCTCTCTTCTGATTTTTCTTTGCTCATTTAGATCTTCTGTACTTATTTCTTCCTCAATATTTACATTATTTATTTCATCCATCTTCTTACCGCCATATTATATATTATTTAAACTTTAACTAACTTTTACTAACTACTTATTCTTTACCGCTAATATTTCGTAGTACCTTTGGCCAGCTGGAACTTCTACTGTAACAACATCACCAATTTCTTTACCCAGTAAAGCTTTACCTACTTCACACTCATTTGAAATTATTCCTTTCAAAGGGTTTGCCTCCGTCGTTCCAAGAATAGTATATGTAGCTATTCTTTCGTCACCGTCTCCTGTGATTTTTACTTCGATTTTGCTTCCTTCACTTACTTTTCCTTTTACTTGTTTCTTATCTTCAATAAACTCTGCTTTTCTTAGTATATCTTCTGCTTTTTTTATTTTTTCTTCTAATTCAGCTTGCTCATTTTTGGCTGCATCATATTCTGCATTCTCGGAAATATCTCCATGTTCTCTTGCTTCTTTGATTCTTTGTGCTACCTCAGGCCTTTTGACCGCAATAAGTTCTTCGTATTCTTCCTTTATTTCTTCATAAGCTTTTTTGGTAAGTAGTATAGACTCAGTCATTTTTCTCTCCTTCTTTTTATTAAATAAAAGTTATCTTTACATTAGGGTTATTCGTCACAAACACAACTGTTGCATAGCATACATCAAACTGTATAACGTCCCCTAGCTTTATATCTCTTTTGGCTTCTTCTATATCAAGTATTGTATGGTCACTTGAGGCTCCCAAAACTTTTACTCCTTCTTCTTTTGGATATATCATGTCAGGAAATGCATAATCTACTTTGCCCAATGCCACTAATGCTTTTTTCCTTATTCCTATGTCTTCATATTCTTGTTTCATCCCAAAGGCATCATATCCTATTTCGCCAACAGGATAGCTTGGTTTTTCCTTCAATTCAATGACCTCTGCTTCCAAAACGAATGCGTCCTGGTACATAAAGCTGAAATCATAGCCATACAAATCAGGAAGGTCTTTGGCATTTACAATTCCTTCACCTATTCTTAGATGATTAATTCTCTTTGGCATGTTTCCATCTATAATTCTTGCAATAGACCCAGTAGCTCCACCTGAAATATAGTCTACTTTTCTTCCTATTTTTTCTTCAATGACCTCTGTAATAGAAATCAGTTCTTCTAACTTCTCTGGTGTTGCTACAATAGAACCGTAACATCCAAGGTTTGTTCCTGTTCCTGCCAAGTAAAGGTTTTCCATTTCATTTTCTACCATCAAAGCAGCTTTGATAAGCTCATCTTTGTCCCAAAACCCTTCTCTTAAGTCACCTAAATCCGCCATTAATATAACTTTGTGAATTTTGTTTTGTGCTTTTGCTTCTTCATTTAAGGCTTTTAAAACTTGGATTTCACTATTAAGGCTATATTCTGCAAGGCGGATTACTTCTTTTACCTCCGATAGCATAGGGACTCTAATTGCCATAAGTGGAACTTTGATTCCTGCTGCCTTGGCTTCTTCCAATTGTTCCATTCTAGAAGAAGCGATAAAGGAAGCTCCTCCTGCTTCAAATTCTTTGGTGCATTCCTTTATTCCCGTATATCCTTTAATTACACCTGCAACTTCTATTCCACATTCTTTGCAACGGTTAACTATTTGCTCTACATTGTTTCTGAATTTTTTTAGATCTACTATGACTCTAGGGTAATCTGCCATTCTCTTCTCCTTTACTTGTCTTTTTCGGCGCAATTTACACATCTATCTTTGCGTATTACTGCGTGTGCGCTGCGTAGCTGCGCGTGCTCTTTCGATTGTCGTTTGTGTACATGCGGTAGGCTAACATAAATAGTAAATGCCTGCACGGACACTTCCAATCTCATAGGCTACAAAGCTGCGTGCGCTGGGTCGCCGCGTGCACGCCTTGTTCTGTGTATACTTTGTCGCTATCCTTGTATACACCGCAAAAATCCTGCGTAATTTATGTGGTTTTATTCATATTTGTTTGCTTGTTCGTGTCTTTTGATTTTTTTGCTGGTATTTTTGATAAAGTCTTTTTCTTTCACAACAATTTTTTTAACTTTCTTAAACATTGCTTCTTTATCGTTGATGACATCTCCCTCTTTCCACACTTCTTTTTCTAAGTCTTCTTTGGACATACCTGGGAATCTTTCAGCTACTTCTTCGTCATCTAGTCGAATAGCCGCAACAATCTTAGTGTCCTGACCGCTTTCAGTGTCATCACCATAAACCATACATTCCAAAACAAAAGGAATATTATTGATATTATATTCTATTTCTTCCGGATATATATTTTTACCATTTTTTGTAATTATTACATTTTTTGCTCTTCCTGTAATATATGCATATCCTTCATCGTCTATTTTCCCTAAATCTCCTGTATGAAGCCATCCGTCTTTAATAACCTTTGCTGTTTCTTCTTCCATTTGGTAGTATCCCATCATTACATTATCGCCTTTTACGCAAAGTTCGCCAATACCTTCTTCATTTGTTTCAAATACTTTAAGTTCAAATCCTGGGAAGTAAGTTCCTATGGAAGTGTTTTTTGGCGCTGTGTCTGGATTTAATGCTGCCATTGGGGCACACTCTGTAAGACCGTATCCTTGAAGGGCCATAATTCCAAAATCTCTTATTCCTTGTAGTACATCTGGATTTATTGCTGCACCTCCGCAAATCATCATTCTCATTCTTCCTCCAAATACTGCTCTTATGTCTTTGAAGAATTTATTTCCAAGGTCAATTCCAACTTTTTTTGTTACTCTATTAATTTTTATTATCTTTTTAAGTAAATCTTCTTTCCCCTTTTTCCTTACATTCTGCCAGATTTTCTTGTGCAAGGTTTCAAACAGCACAGGAACACCTAGGAACATTGTAGGCTTAACTTCTTCCAAGTTTTTGGTTATGTGTTTTAGTCCCTGACAGAAAGCAATTGAAGCACCTTTGTATAATGGCATCAAAAATCCACATGTACACTCATATGTATGATGTACAGGTAATACTGAGAAGAAAATATCCCAACTATTAACTTTAAGAACTGTCGGCGCTACCATAAGGTCTGCCACAATATTCTTATGTGAAAGCATAACCCCTTTGGAAACTCCTGTAGTTCCTGAAGTGAAAAGTATTATACCAAGTTCATCATTTATTATTTGTGCATCCAGAAAATCTCTATTTCCTTTTTCTAGTAACTCCGCTCCTCTTTCAAGAAGTTTGTCAAAGGAAAGTTCTTTTTTGTTTTCGTCTTCTGGTTTTAAATCTTTGTTAATTAAAACTTTTAGTTTTGTTTTTTTTGCATCACCGAATATATCCGAATACTTGTCCGTATATATTACAGCAGCCATTTCTGATCTTCTAGCTAATTCAACCAAGTCTTCTCCCTTAAGTTCTTTGTCTAGGGGAACAACAATTCCCACTCCACAGGTAACTGCCAAGTATGAGACTGCCCACTTGTATGAATTTTCGCCTACAATACCTATTTTCTTTCCAGAAAGTCCCAAATCCATCAATGCAGTTCCTAGTCTATCTACATCTCTAGCGGTTTCTTTGTATGTTATTGTAGTATAATCTGCGTTTCTTTCTGTTTTGTGATGGAACGCAACATTGTCTCCATAAAGTTCCACACTAGTTCTAAGCATATGTCTTATATCTGTTATTGGTCTGCTTTCCTTGTACTTTACTGCTGGTCTTTTATCCTCCATAATCTTGGATATTGTTTCCTCAGCTCTTTTAAGTTCTTCAGCCTTTATTTTTTCATATTCACTTGTTTTTAACATTTTCTTTCTCCTTATTTTTTAGTAAAAAGTATACTGCTTTACACTATATAATATCACAAAGACCATTGGCTTTCAAGCAACATGGGTAATCTTTGCGCCAATCTTGGATAATCTTTGCACCAATCTTTGGACAATTTAGCGAATGTCAATCCTTGAGAAATTCACTCTCACATAGGTTTGTTTATCCAATCAGCTGCTGAACAACAAACTTTGGTCAGTGCTAGGTGTCTTTAGACAATCTTCATGTATAAAAAATTCTATTTTGCGAATAGGACATTTTCTGCAATTCTGCAGGCATCCCTGATGCAATCATTGCAGCTTTTTTTTGGAATTCCTTCTGTCCCGCCTAGAAGTTCAAAGCAATTTACTGTTTTACTTTCTTTCTTAAACTCTTCTATTATATTTCTCGTAAGTTGGTATGTTTCCTTTTTTGTTCCTGGTTTATCTATGTTACCGTCACTATTTACCAACCCTGCTACAAGACAGGCTCCCGTAACAGCTCCACAGGTTTCTCTGGCTCCCATGCCTAGTCCTAGCCCTTCTGAGATTCTGAAAAGATCCTCTTCTTTCATATCTAGCCTATCCCCAAATGCACATAGTACGGATTGTGCACAGTTATATCCTCTTTTGTGTAATTCCAAAGCTTTTTCTTCTGTTTTCATAATTTCTTTCCCCCATTTCTATTCACTGTTAAGTTTCTCACTTATTTTATTTTTTCCGTTGCCACTTATAATTATATCAGCACATAAATTTAATAGCAAATATATAAGATATATGAATATTTTTTTTAAAAGGTGGTATAATTATTATATAATTAGCTTAAACTAACTCCCTTGCCTGGATACCAATAATACTTCAACACAATTAGTACATTAGCTAACTTCTTGAATATCTTTGCGGCAAGGTGGATAATGAGTTATGTCTAGCTTTTCTTCACTAGATAAAAGTAATATTAATAAAACATACAACGGAGAGGATTTATGACCAAGGTGGATTTTAAAAAAGTAGATTTCAAAATAGAAGGCATGCATTGTGCCGCATGTGCTTCATCTGTAGAAAAGGCAGTTTCTAAACTAGATGGCATTGAAACAGTTTCTGTAAATTTGCCCTTGGAAAAAATGTCCATCTACGGAGATACCCCCACAGAAACAGTTATTTCTTCAGTTGAGAATCTTGGTTTCACCGCTTCTATCCTTAATAAAGACCATAACCTAGAGTCTGTTTTTGATAACAAAATCAATAGTTACAGATTGCTATTAAAAAAATTTATAATATCTGGGATTTTCGCAGTCCCTTTGTTTCTTATCTCTATGCAACATATGTTGCCTTTTGTAGAATTTATTATGCCTAATTTTTTAAACCCCGCAATAAATCCCCAATCTTTTGCGTTAGCTCAACTCATATTAACACTACCCATTCTTGTTTGCGGCAAAGATTTTTACATTTCAGGTATACCTGCAATTTTTAGAAAAGTTCCCAATATGGATAGTTTAGTGTCTATTGGAACTTTAGCCGCAATAATTTATAGCCTATATAACACTCTTTTAATCTTTACGACTGACCCTTCCTTTGCACATAATCTTTATTTTGAGAGTGGTGGTATTATCATAACTTTAGTTCTTTTGGGAAAAACTTTAGAATCCCGTTCCAAGGGAAAGACAAGCAAGGCTATTGAAAGTTTAATTAAGTTAGCTCCTCAAAAGGGAAATGTAATATCGAATCTTGAGTCTATGTCAACAGAAGAGAAGCTTGTGGGAGATATTGAAGTTGGTGACTTGGTTTCTGTAAAACCGGGTGAGCGAATTCCTGTAGATGGCAAAATTTTTCAGGGCAAAGCATTTGTTGACCAATCATCATTAACAGGAGAAAGTATTCCTCTTTCTCTTTGCGAACAAGATGATGTATTTAGAGGCACTTTGAATTTAGATGGATATATTTTAATTAAGGTGACAAAACTGTCAAAGGATAGCACCATGTCCAAAATATTAGAGTTAGTGGAAGAAGCACAAACTTCCAAAGTTCCTATGGCAAGAATTGCAGATCGAGTAGCTTCATATTTTGTTCCAATCGTCTTCCTCATAGCCACTGTTACATTTTTTGTGTGGTTATTCCTTGGAGAAGGATTATCCTTCGCTTTAACCGCATTTATCTCTGTCCTTGTTATTTCCTGTCCTTGCGCCTTGGGACTTGCAACTCCCATTGCAATTATGGTTTCAACAGGAAACAGCGCCTTAAAGGGCATATTAATTAAAGATGGGGAAAGTCTAGAGTTGGCATCCAAGGTCACAACTATTGCCTTAGATAAAACTGGTACCGTTACAGAGGGGAATTTGTCTTTGAATAAAATTGAAGTTTCTAAGGAAAGCCCTATCAAAGAGGAAAATACCCTTCTTGCGTTAGCTGCTTCAATTGAACGAGGAAGTTCTCATCCTCTCGGTGTTGCCTTAATAAAAAAAGCCGAAGAATTAAATTTACCTTTTTCAAGTTTCAAAGACTTTCTTTCCATGCCAGGCTATGGGTTAGTAGCCTCTATAGATTCTAAAACCATATTGCTTGGAAATAGGAAGGCGATGGAATTAAATAATGTTAAAACAGAAAGCATGAATCCGAAAGAAGAATCCTGCACCACCATATATATGGCAATTGACGGAGTTTTTTCTGCCACATTCTTTCTCACAGATACAATCAAAGAATCTAGCATAAATGGAATTTCTCAACTCAAAGAATTGGGCAAAAAAATCATCATGGTCACTGGAGACAATAAAGGGTCTTCTTTGCCTGTGGGAGAGACTCTGGGCATATCTAAGGTTTATGCTGGCCTATTGCCAGAAGAAAAGGCAAAGGTAATTGAAGATTTTAAGGGAAGAGGAGAAATTGTTATGATGGTTGGTGATGGCATAAATGATGCCCCTAGTTTGGTGACCTCTAATGTGGGTGTTGCCATAGGAAGCGGCACACATATTGCCATAGAGTCTGCAAAGGTTGTTTTGGTCAAAAACAGCATTGAAGATGTATCAAGCCTCATTAGGCTTTCCAAGGCTACCCTTAGAAATATAAAGCAAAATTTGTTTTGGGCATTCATATACAATATCATAGGTATAC
>CAYJJM010000003.1:7566-20856 GCA_964370515.1 uncultured Oscillospiraceae bacterium
TTTTGCACATATTCGGTGGCCCTTTACTCAATCCTATGATAGCAGCTGCAGCAATGAGCCTTTCCTCTTTGTCTGTTGTTCTTAATGCCTTAAGACTTAAAAATATTAGTTGATACTAATTCACATATCAACTCTATTAATCTAATGAAATTATAATCATGAAACCATGACACATGGCAATATTCCTTCGTCATAAATTTATCTTTTAGTATATTCCTTTTTTTCTATCAATATATATTTTAGCTGCTTTGTCAATTATACAGCAATTTTCAAATGCTTCTTGAAGGGTTTTGCCATAGTTTACCGTTCCATGAGCTTTAAGGTTTACTCCTTTAACATCGAATTTTTTCATAATTCTTCCAGTATCTTTTGCCAATTTTTCACTTCCTGACTTTGAATATGGAACCATGTTCAAAGGCCCATTTACGGCTTCTTTCATTTTTTTATTCATAATCGGAATTGTTTTTCCCATACTGGCAAATACACTTGAGTAAAGTCCGTGAGAATGAACTATTGCTCCTGCTTCTGGTCTGGTTTTATAAATTTCAATATGTAAATCCTTTTCACTAGTAGGTTTAAGTCTTCCTATTTTATACTTTGTTTTCATATTAACCATATCCATATCTTCAGGAGTTAGAGAGTCATAAGGAATACCACTTGGTGTAACCAGAATCCAATCTTCATTAATTTTTACCGAAATGTTCCCCCATGTGCTTATAGCCAAGTTATTTGCAATTAACTTATTCCCCACTTGCTGAATTTCTTTCCTAACTCTAATGTCTTCCTCCTTAAGAAACACTTCTTTCTTAGGTAATTTGTTCATAACATTTCTCAATCTAGAATAGTTTTCTATATAGTTTTTCCGATTTTCTTCTGCCTCTTCATCAGGAAAAGGCTTCGCCTCGCCTATATGTTTTCCTTCTATATGTACCAATGCAGCCTTTTCCATTATCTTTCCTACTGTTATAAGTTCATCTAAGTCAGTTCCTGCCAACAAAAGGCCACCTTCCTTTAGATAAACTCCCTTAATTCTTTGGAGTTCTTCCAATAGTTTATCCATTTCTTTTAGCGATACAGGATCTGTTCCCTTTCCTATAATTTGGGAAACATCATCAATTGTAGCTGGCATTGTTTCTCCTAGGAGTGAAAATTCTACAGAATACTTTGGAACAAGCCAAATAACAATTTCCACTTCTGGAGCTTTGTCAAATATTTCAAAAAATTCTCCAACTTTTTCGCCCAAAAAGCTAGCTGTCCCCTCTTCGCCTCTTACTGATACAATTACATCATCTCCCAAAAAAAATTCTTTTTCCAAGGCTTTCACTATTGAATTCATATTAACTTTATTATCCATATGGACACATTTCCTCCTTTATGCTTTCCTTGATGCAAGCCTTTTAAATACTCGCTCAAAGCGTACAACTGCCTCATCTATAAGTTCCTCATCTAGCTGATTTGTTATAAACATTTTGGTACCATCAGTTAATAGAAGTCCCTCACAGAGAAATGCCGCATTTAGTCGTTCTAGCTTTTCTTTTCTTTTTGCAAACTCTTCTTTTATTTTGTTTAGTTCCTTTAATGTACCAATTTTGGTTTTGGATGTAACATCAAAGTTTAAAGCCCCCATTATTTCTAGATGTACAATTGAGCCTTGGTTATATACAACAAAAGGCAAATCCATATTATGTATAAGCTGATTAAGTTTGTCTGCTAATCTATCTCCCAAGTCTGCAACAGTTTGGCAAACTTCTTTTTCTACTATTTCTCTTATTGCTGCCTGGCCCATTCTGGCAGTTATGGCATTTCCATATTGATTTCCTTCTACATGGGCTCTATGTTTTTTCTTAGGAAGTTCATGAGAAAAATGTTCCATAATCTCCTTGTTTCCACCTAAAGCTGCAGAGGACATTCCTCCTCCTACCACATCTCCTAGAACGGTTAGGTCCGGATATATGTTCAAGTATTCCTGTACACCTCCATTTCCTAGTCTAAAGGCTGTTTCGCTTTCATCAAATATCAAAACCACACCTTTGTCATCACAAAGTTCTCTTAGTTCCTTGGAAAAATAATAGTCCAAAGGGACTCTTCCATTATCCACCCCAATAGGCTCTATTATTACAGCTGCAACATTTTTGGATATGGCTTTTTTTATTTCATTTATATTATGGAGCCTTACTTCTTTTGTATACTTTACAGCTTGTCTGTTTATGCCAAAAGTATCGAGAAAAACCCCACTTCCCATAATTTTATTGCCTACCGCAAGGTCGTCATACCAACCATGGTTTGCTCCCCCTGCTTTTATTATTTTTTTCCTTCCTGTATATGCCCTTGCCAATCTAATGGCTGCCATAAACGCTTCTGTTTTTCCAGAAAAAAACTTAATCTTATCCATGTAGGGCATGTTTTTTTGAATTTCCTCTGCCAAAATTCGTTCTTCGTTTATTGGCAAATTCACTCCAACCCCATAGGTTTGCATAGCCTCTTTCATAGCTTTTAAAACTTTTTTATTTCTGCTTCCCAAAACAGTTTCACCATGACCTCTATGAAAATTAATATACATATTACCATCAATATCTGAGACTAGTCCTCCCATAGGTCCATTAAAAACCAATGGGAAAGGTTGATTCATATAACCCACTTTTGAATAGCCATCTGGTAAAATATCTTTCCCCCTATCATATTCCAACTTTGAATTTTGACATTTAGAAGAAAAGTACTCACACACATTTCCCCTATAATAGCTATCTTCTATATCCCACTGAGATTTGGACGAAATTTCTTTGATTTTTTTCATTATGTCCGATGGTTCTTCCCATCTATTAATTCCCATTGTTTTTCTCCTTTTATAATTTATTATCTAATCCACTAAACTTTGTAAAACTTCATTTGCTACTGGAATTGCAACTCCTCCTCCAGTTCCCCCTCGTTCTACCAGTACAATAAATGCATATGGATGTTCTGGGTCATCTAAATATCCTGCAAACCAAGCATTGGCCAGTTCATCCTCTTCCACCTCTGCTGATCCTGTTTTCCCTGCAACATTTAATCCTGGAAAGTTCCAAGTTCCGTAGCTTTCCACATCATTTTTAAGCATAATATCAAGCCTGTTGGCAGTGGAGCTTTCTATCATATCTACTGTATCAATTTTGTCATTTAATTTTTTTTCTTCTCCAGTACTCAAAAGTATCTTGGGAACGACCGCCTCTCCACCGTTTGCTATTGCCCCCATATAAACCATCATTGATAGGGGATTTACCAAATCATTGTATTGGCCTATTCCTGCCCAAGCTAAATTAAGACCCTCATCAGGGAATTCAAAAGACCCTTCTTTTGTTTTTATGCCATCAATCGAATAAGAATCTGTAAGTCCTGCTTTTTCAGTGTAGTCTTCAAGTGTATCTGCTCCTATTTCTTCTGACAAAATTGCAAATGCACCATTGCATGATTTTGCTAAGGCTTCATCAAAGTCAACTGTACCATGAACAGAAGGGCAGGTTACTTTATCATCTCCTCCATAGGATAGTTCCCCTGTGCAAGTATATTCAAACTCTTCAATTGTAGGAATTGTTTCTATTGCAGCTGTTGCTGTTACAACCTTGAATATTGACCCAGGAACAACTGCCGATGATAATCCTTTGTTTAGATAAGCCCCTTCTTTTATTTCTTCTTCGTCAGGATACTTAGGATCAAAGGTAGGTGTACTGACAGAAACTAAAATTTCTCCAGTTTTATAGTTATATACCAATACTGTTCCACTTCTACTTCCCAAAGCCTCATAGGCTGCCAAGTTTCCATATGCATCTACAGTTAAGTTTATTTCCTCTCCTTGATTTTCCCTTGAATACACGCCATTTATCAAATCATATCCAACCAATATGCCTCCAAAAGCCGTATTTGCACCTGTGCCTATATTATTTCCAGCATCCCCTGTCACATGAAGGTTTGCTCTACGCAAACTTGAACTTTCATTAAATTCTGGTATTCCACTTTCTGTGTTTTGTACTAAAAGTTCACCATTGCGGTCATATATTGTTCCCTTTGTCATTTTGCCGTTTGTATAAACATGGTCATTTGCAGGATAGCTCACCCAGGCTCCTCCATCTTTTATCAGTTTATAGGTGAAGTATCCCATTCCTCCTACGAGAAAGAATATAAACAAAATACACATAAGGGCTCTTTTTTCTAGTTTATTCATACTCTTCCACCCCCTATATTCTCTTCTTCTAATCCCCTTACTGCCAAACTTGCACTTTGCCTTGTATCAGTAGCTTTTATAAAGGCTAAAAGCCCCCAACAAGCAATCATGCTTGTTCCTCCATTTGATACAAATGGAAAGGTAACCCCTGTAAGTGGAAGTATATCCAAGGATCCAAAGACATTCAGAGTGGTTTGAAAAATCAGCAGTGTGGCAGTTCCACATGCGGCTATGGTATAAAATGTAGACCTTCCTTCTTTTATAGAAATATAAGCGAAAACACTTAGAGATATTATGCAAGCTACTGCAAGAAAGGCTACAATTAATCCCCATTCTTCGGCAATAATTCCAAATACCAAATCTGTATCTGCTGCCCCTATTTCTTGAAGCCAGCCTTCTCCCCCGCCAGTTCCTGCAACGCCTCCACTAGCTGTAGCAGACATTGTTCTAGTTTGCTGATACCCACCTGCATCAGGAACGCTCCATGCATTTCCCCATGTCAAAAATCTCTCAGCAACATATGGTCTAAATCTCAAAATCAAAAATCCACCAATTCCTGCTGCTCCTACCAAAAGAATTAGTTTTGAAAATTCTCCACTTCTTAAAAATGAGATAACTAGGAATGTTACAAAGAAAATTAAGGCTGTTCCAAAGTCGCCCATAATTCCTAGAGCCACAAAGCAAAAGCCTGAAAATCCAATAAACAAGGTTAAATTTTTCTTTTGGTAAAGTTCATCAAGGGTTGCAGAACCTATAAATATAAATGCAATCTTTACAAGCTCCGATGGTTGAATAGAAAATCCTCCTATATGAACCCAGTTGGTAGACCCATATTGGGTAGTTCCAAAAAATATGTTAAACAATAACAAAGCGACACTTATTAATACTAGGAAAATTCGTATCTTTAGTGCCCTATTTAAGTCTCTTAAAAACCAGCATAATGCTGTGTATAGGGCAACTCCCATAATTATAGCAATAAACTGCTTGCCCATTTCCTCGGGAGCAGAAGTGGCAACTATGGCAAGATTTAAAGTGCATAAGAAAAATGCGATTATTTCCATCTCAAATGCACTGTTTCTCATAATTTTTAAGAAGAGGCAGTATGCCCACATGGCTATTGTAAAAGCCCCAAAATAAAAGGGAATGGCTCCCGAACACTCTTTTCCTTCTGATATTATAAATTGCACACACATTAAAATTTGAATTATAGTTAAAAGAACCAAGGATGTCCAAGGAGACAATACTCTCTCTTTTCTTTCCCTCTTTTTTATATTGGTGATTTTTTCCTTTACACTTACTGGAACCAAACTACAGTTTAACCCTCCTATGTTTATAGTGTCTCCTATCTTTATTTCTTCAGGCCTTTTGACTTTTTTTCCATTAACAAATGACCCTGTTTTAGAACCAAGGTCATTATACATCCATTTTCCGTCTTCTTTTCTTGTCAAGACTCCATGACTTCTAGATACAGAAGCAACTTTGATTACTATATCAGAGCTTTTGGCTCTTCCAATTACATTTTCCCAATGGGTTATAGGCACAGCTGTTCCCTGGCCTATTGACATATAAGCCCATATTTCTGAGGTATCATTGGTTCTCAAAAGGTAGGTTATTGATTTTATTATAATGATTATTACGAATAATAGTATTATCCATCTAGTATAGAAAACAAAGCCAGACCCTAGTTCAGGGAAGTTTTCAAAGAATCCGCTTACTATATTTACTATAATTTGTCCTATAGACTCCACTATGTCTGTCAAACTTTTCCCTCTCTTTTTTAACTATGTAATATAAACTACTTTTTTCCTCTTTTAAGGTACCACTTAATTTTTATTACTTAGTTTTTATTACTTACTTTATATGCAACATCCCTGCAATTTGAGATTTTAATTATTTGTATTCCAAGTCGTCATTATTTTTTCCTATAACTTGCACCCAGGTTTTCCCTATACTAAGTTTTATTTCTTCTTTATATTCTTCCCCTTCTTCTGTAGTTTTTATCGTATAGAAAATTGTTGGCGAATCTAAATCATCTCTGGACCAGTTGCCCACAAAAGCCTTTCCTTTGGTAAAGATAACACAATTTCCACCTTCTGTCATATCAATATCCAATCTTTTTGCATCAAGCATTCCTATGCTTACATATTGAACGATTATGTTTGAAGTTGTTATAGGTGTATCATCTTCAAAGTCTACTGCCATATCTCCGTCTACATATCTGGTATAAAGTTCTGTCTCCGGATCATATACATACTCAATATCTTCGCTTATATATGACATAGTAATATTAGTTGCCACAGGATAGCTTTCTAATAATGTGGTTTCCTCCGTTTTTTCCTCTTCTGTCAAATCATCTTCGTATCTTGGGTATGTTCTCAAAATTTGTTGTGACTGCCAATCGGGAGTCTTATTCATATCATATATTTCTTGTAAATTTGTGTAAACATTATGCACCCCATCTGGCCTAGCATCATCTCTCCAGAACATATCATCATCTTCCCCATATTGGTATGTATTGGGATTTACATAAGGTATTACCCCTGTTTTAAGATAGTCATTGGCTTGAGGGCTTACACCAAAACCTACATGTATAGCCTTAAATTCTCTAGCCAAGTCCACAAAATAATTTCTAACGCTTCTTACAGGTGCAACTCTTTCTGGAAACTCACTATAAAATATAGGCTGAAGCCTTGGTATATTTCCTTCTGCTGGGAATTCATAAACAATATCCGCCTTTGAAATACCTGACTGTGGCCTAGCTCCTTCTGCATTATCATTTGAAACAATTATAGGGCGGGCAGGTAATGGTTCTTCCACAACTTCTCCAGTTAAGGGATTTCTTGGTTTTGCTCCTTCTGCTATTACAGAAGTGGATTTTAAATAATATAATGTAGCAACAGTCCCACCGCTTATCAGAAGTAACAAGATTAAGGTAATAGCTATGATTTTTCCTTTTTTCTTCTTTTTTTTACTTTTTCCCACAGGAACTTCTATGTCTTCTTTTCCATTTTTTGCCTTTTCTAATTCTTCCAAAAAAGCTGTAGTAAGTGGGGCTTCTTGTTCTTCTTTATTACCACTTGCTTCTTGGTCTACTAGTTGACTTTCTAATTTTCCACTATTTTTTTCTTTGTCTTCCATAAGAAAATTTTTAGAGCTTTTTTGGTCATTTACTGTAATCTTACCTTTTTTCTTTTGCTGCTTTTTCTCTAGTTTGTTTATTTTTTTATCTTCTTTTTGCCTTCCCATTTGCTCCTCCTTACATAAACAAAGTTACATTAATTATACTATACACTGTGTATTTTCACAACAAAAAGACAAAAAACCTTTCCAAACCTTTTTAACCTTTCCAAAGACAATAAACCTTTCGGAAGCGTTTTGTCATAAGTTTGTTTTACAGGTTATAAAAAGTGTGCTTTTTTACATTTTTTCACTGTAAAAAATGTAATCATTATCATTTTTTCATTGAAATAGATTTTTATTGTCATTGAAACGAGTTTTTAGGGTGAATTTAGTAGAAATTTTGGAGAATTTTTTATTTCTTTTTCCTTACATTTTCATTGTTTTTATGATAAACTGAATGGACATTAATTTTGGAGAACATGGTAGCTAAATTGATATTAATTTCGGAAAACATGATGGCTAAATTGGTATTAATTTCATACTGTGATAACTAAGCGGATATTAATTTTGGAGTGTGTGATGACAAATTTGATTTTGAAAATATTTTCAAAAAAAAGCAAAAACCCTTCTCAGAGCAGAGAAAGAGAATCTTATGGAAAATTGGCAGGTTTTATAGGAATCTGTACTAATATTTTATTGGCCTTTGCAAAGGTATTGATTGGCCTTTTAACTAGTAGTATTGCTATTATAGCCGACGGCATAAACAACCTTTCCGATGCTTCTTCTTCTGTTATAACTTTGATAGGATTCAAACTTTCAGAAGCACCAGAGGATGAAGAGCATCCATTTGGTCATGCAAGAATTGAATATATAACCGGAATAATAATTTCATTTTTAATAATTATTGTAGGCTTTCTTTTACTTCAATCCTCTTTTGAGAAAATATTAGAACCTACTACTTTAACATTTTCCTATATAACAATAGTAATTCTTGTCCTCTCCATCATAATTAAATTTTGGCAAATGAGCTTTTATAAAGTTGTCGGGAAAATGATTGATTCTAACACCCTTTTGGCAACTAGCGTAGATAGCCGAAATGATGTTATAGCTACAAGTGCTGTTTTACTTAGCCTTGTTTTTTGGAAGCTTACCGGTATTAATCTTGACGGAATCACAGGCCTTCTAGTTTCTCTATTCATAATTTGGTCTGGGATAAAACTCATCAAAGAAACTTCTAGCCCACTTTTGGGAGAAGCCCCTGATAAAAGCCTTGTAGATTCAATTATTAAAATTACCAGAAGTTATTCTGAAGTTTTGGGAATTCACGATCTTATCATTCATAACTATGGTCCAAATAAAATTTTTGCTTCTTTGCACATAGAAGTGGATGGTGATAAAGATATATTCGCAACTCATGATGTTGTCGATGTTATAGAAGGTAGAATAAAATCAGAGCTTAAAGTAGAGTGTACTGCCCATTTGGATCCCATAAAGGTTAACGATCCTCTTATATCCTCCCTCTTGGAAATTGTCTCTGAAACTTTACTCCCTATAGAGGGCATCTCAGACATCCATGACCTTCGTATTGTTCCTGGTCCTAGTCACACGAAGGTTATATTTGATGTGGTAAGAGCCTTCAACTGTAATATGTCGAAAAAAGAACTTTTGGAAATAGCCGAGTTAAAGGTTCAAGAAAAACATCCAAACTTTTATTTGGTCATAACTTTTGATAAAAAGTATATATAGCAAATGCTCCCTGCAGGCTATTTTCAGGCTACCTCAAGGGCTGCTTCGAGACTATTTCAAGGGCTGTTTCGAGAGGGCTATTTCAAAGTTTATAGAAACCTCCTAATTAGTATAAAACGATACTCTTTAGGAGGTTTAAAAACATCTATAGTTGGCCTGCTGTTCCTATTGGCACTACTCCACCAATTGCTTCTATTATTTCTTCTGTTTTCGCCTTATCAAAATGTGCACAAAGTTCTATGAAATGAATCCCCTCTTTAACCATTTCTTTTGCAGCCTCTTTTGCCTTTTCTAAATCTTTTACAAAATAGATAGTTGTATCACAAGTGGGACAAGTAAGTTTTTCTTTTTGAGAAATTTCTATGTCTGCATTTCTGATAATTACTCCATAGTTAGATAAGTCTTCTGCCTTTTCTAATTTCTCATTTTCTTCTGGAAGATATCTCATAAGATTAAACTTGTATTCTTCCCCATATATTTTTTTATATTCTTCTAGTTGTTCTTCAGTAAATGCCCCACAAAAGTCATAGTTTCTTATTCCACTCTCAGAAAGGATTTCAACAGCTCTACTTCCCATGTCTGTACTCTCTATTCCTATAACTTTTTCTAATACATCACCTACTTCTGAGGTTGCAATAAAATCTTCTCCTACATTGTGTTCAGTTTCAAAAATAAATCCAAATTTCATAAATATTCTCCTTTTATTTTTCTTGTTTTGACTTCTATTAATAATTTTACTCCTCCACCTTTTGAATTACAATATCTTTACAAGAAATTGTATATCAATGTTAGTTTTCAAATGTTATTTTTTATTTGTTGCAAAACTTTTTTCATAATCTCTAATTTTAAGCCACAGCATTGCTGTTTACTTGATCTATCACAGCTTTAATGCCCATCCAGACAGTTGTGTCTTCAAAGACTTCCACAAGGCTTCCCCTATCTGTGAAAGGCGGTTGTTGCAAAACTGATAAGTCCTTCATCATTCCATTGTGAACTATGTATTCTACAATTTGATTTACAAAATAAATCTGTCTATGGTCTAAGTTTGTGTCATCAAGATACTTTCCAAAGGCCTCTTTTGCCGCACTCATAGAAAGACCTACAATTTCACGAACAAATTCTCCTAACGGCCTATTACCAACTTCTGACTCATAGTCCTCTTTTGTTCCAATTTCATTCCAAAGTATTTTTTCCAAGGCTAATACATCACTTTTATTCAAAGGTAAGTTGCTTTTGAGTTTTTTTATGGCCACTTCCTCTTCATGTTTCTTAATGTAAGACTCTGCCCTTGCTCTGTAATTTTTTAAATCTTCACTTTCCAAATTAGACTCATTCCATTCATGGAAAGTATATCATCTGTAAAATTAGTATTGTACTTCAAAACAGTCTTTGGCACATATTTCATAAGTTCTCTAAGATTCTTCCTTATATTTTCAAATTCATTTATTCCTGCTTCCTCTATATAGTTGGTGTTTAACACTTTACTAATAAAATCTTGCTGGAGCTTAATTTCTGGTATATTTGCAACGCCTGCCACAGAGTTGATTTTTTCAAACAAATCACTTCTAGCTTTTTCGTAAGTTTTCCCCACAAGATATGCCAGTTCTATTCCATACATTAGAGCATCAAATCTAAGAGCAGAGGCTTCATCCTCGTCAGGAAGGATTAGAGGGGCTATTTCTGTCTTCATTAACAAGGTATCTTCAAAAGTGAGAGCGTTTAGTTTTTCTTTATTTCCATAGGTTTCTACATAGCGAAGGTGCTGCCTTACAGCAAAGTGTTCTCTGTCTAGTTCCTTTATCTTTTTCAAAACTTCATCCACTAAATTTTCTCTAAATGGTATTAATTCCTCCGTTTGATATTCAAGGTCTTGAAGTTTGTAAATAATCTCAGATTTCAGGCTAAATAAAGCCCCTTGCAAGGCCATTTGATTTGCTGTAGCTTTGCCTTTGTTCATTCTAAAAAATTCAAAGTTTCCACAAAAATCAAATATATAAAACTTTCCTTTGTCTTCTCCATCTATTAGTTCAGGGGATATTCTAGTTCCTCTTCCTATCATCTGCCAAAACTTGGCTTTACTCATTACTTTCTTGAAAAATACTAAGTTCAATACTTCTGGAATATCTATTCCCGTGTCTAGCATGTCTACAGAAATTGCAATTTGCGGAAGTTTGTTAGGGTCTGAAAATTCATCAATCATAGATTGAGCGTACTTAACATAGTTATCTATTACCTTGGCATATCCTTTTAAATGTGGATATGTTTCGCCAAACACCCTATATATAGCTTCAGCATGGTCATGATTTTTTGCAAAAATTATAGTTTTACCTATTTTCTTTCCATATTCTATATGAAGTCCTTCGGTCATTAATATGTGCAGTACCTGTCTAATTGTGTCTTTGTTAAATATCCACTTGTTAAGAGCCGCTGAGGAAATTACCTCAGGAAGTTCACCTTCTTCTGTCTCAAATGCGTTTTCATACTCAAATTTTTCTTCTGCTATAAGCTCATCGTACACTATGCCCTTTTCCAAGAATTTTAGATTAGTTTCCACAGAGATAAAATCTACTAAAAACCCATCTTTTACCGCCTGAGAAAGTTCATATCCATAAGTGGGGTTGCCATTTTCTAGTTCAAAGATATCATAAGTATTCTTGTCTATTTCGTCCTTAGGTGTAGCAGTTAATCCAACAAGTGGAGCGTCAAAGTAATTAAATATGTCCTTATATTTATTATATATGGATCTGTGTGCCTCATCACATATTACCAAATCAAAGTGGCCAGTAGTAAAAAGTTTTCCCTCTTCATCACTTACGCTGTCAATCACATTCATCATAGTTTGATATGTGGAGAATATGCAGTTAGCACCAAAGTTTTCCTTATCCTCACATAGGTTTGAAATGGTTAAATTAGGTAATAAATTCACAAAACTTCTCTTTGCCTGTGTTACTAAGGAAGTTCTGTCGGCTAAAAACAGGATATTTTTGACCCAGCCTTTTTGGAGCAAAATATCGCATAAGCCAATAACTGTTCTAGTCTTACCGCTTCCTGTAGCCATTACCAAGAGTGCCTTCCTTCGATTATTTTTATCGAAGCTGTGACACACTGCCTTGATTGCTCCTTCTTGATAATACCTTCCTGCAATTGCCTTGTTCACATATATGTTTCCAAGACTTAGTCTCATTCTTCTTAAATTGAATAACTTTTCCAAATCTCTTTTGGAATATATATTAGCTGCCTTTCTCTCTGGATATTGTCCGTCAATAATAGCAGTATCAAATCCATTGGTAAGAAAGATTACAGGACGCCTTCCGTATTTTTTCTCTAAGGCATTGGCATAAAGTTCAGCTTGCTGTCTCCCCTTGGATATATCCACACATGTTTTCTTTGCTTCCACAACTGCCAAAGGCTGGTGCCTATCGTCATATAGAACATAGTCACAATAACCTTCATCCCTGCTATTTGGCATCCCCTCAACTCTAACTTCGTTAATCCAGTTCTTACCTTCTACCCAGTTTGCATCTTTAAGGTCATTGTCTATGTAGATTTTTCTTGTTTGGTATTCCGTCATATCCAAAGGTTTTGGCACATAAGTTTGTACCTGTTCCTTACGCCTAGCTGTAAGTTCTTCTTTAAGTGCCTTGTTTTCCTTAATTAGTTTTTCAAGGTCTAGTTCTATGTTTGTCCATGTTGCCGCTGTAGTTACTTTTTCTCTGTTTATATTATTTCCGCTAGCATTTGCATTATCTGTACTAGAAAAAGAGTTAGAGAAAATTTCATCTTTAATTTCTTCATGTTTTGCTCTATCTACGCTATCCAAAGAAATTTCTTGAGTATTAGCAAGTTCAACTGTTGAAGATTCCTGATACTCCCTTTCCACATATTCGTCAGCATAACAATAAGCCACAAAATCCATAAACACAAATAGATTTTTGAGGCACAATTCTACTTCTTCTCTTTTTACTTTCTTGGAGCTATGGGCAGCACTGTTTCCCACTTTACGAATTAGGTTCATTCGATTAATTATGTCTACCCCGACAATTCCACGAAATTCAGAAGTCGACATAAGGTTGATTAAGCTATCATCATAAGGCATATGCAAACTGTGGTCTACAGAGTACATCCATTTAATAGCAAACTCCATTGCCCTACGACAATTTATTGCAGAACTTTCTATATCAATAGAAAGCAATTTCTCCGCACTAACCGCAACAAATGAAAATGTATTA
>CAYJJM010000003.1:20866-23481 GCA_964370515.1 uncultured Oscillospiraceae bacterium
TTCCTTGGTCAGGAAGTCAAAGTTTGACATTTTCTTACCTTTCTTTTTCGGTTTCCAGATTTACACAGAAGTCGCCTTCAATCCGTGACAATTTGTCACCGTTTGCTTTTCTCTAGTATTTGCATATTTTGAAAACTTTACTTTTGATATTTTAATCCTATCTCATGTACTTCCAAAACTGGTATATCTAATGCATGAGCAATGTCCTCTTCCTTCATTCCTGAGGCTAAGAGTTTCGCTATTGTTTCTGCTCTACCATGTTCTAGTCCTCGCTTTTCGCCTTCTGCTATTCCCTCTTCTCTGGCTATGTTTAGGAAGGCGGTGTTGTCTCTCTCAGTCTTGTCTCTCATATCTAGTATGTATCGCATCTTTGCATCTGCACTTGCTTCATCTAGTTTTTGAAGCGCTTCATATACTTCTCTGTCTTTTTCTGCTACTAACATAAGCTCTTCCTCCGTTTCTGCTTTTAAGAATTCTAGCCACAGCATTTTCTTTAGTTCCAAACTTTCCTGCGGGTTCTTTTCTTCTAAGTTTCTTTCTTGTGTAGCTATAGTCTTCTGGTTTTTGCCTTTTTGGTATTTTCCTTGCCCTGACAAATCCTGTAAACTATCTAAATCCGGGATTTTCTTTAACTCTACAAAGTTAAGTTCAAGTCTATCTGAGATTTCTTCCCCTGTTTCTACATCCAAAACTCTGCCTGTTCTAAACCATCTGTTATCTTCAAAGTAATTAAAATCTAAGATGTTTAGCCCTATAGCCCTCCCTAAATCTTTGGGGTTTTCTCCTACTTTTAGTTGCTCTGTCAAAAGTTTTGACACATAGAAAAGGCTTCTATTTGCAATGTTTTTTGAATTAGCTATTTGGATTTCTATATCGATATGTTCATTGTTTGCTGTAGCTACACGAACATCTAACCTACTGCTTTTTCCCTCTGCTATTTGGGCTATTAATTCTGTGTTTTCTAGTGAAATATCTTCTGCTTTCTCTATCTCTAATTTTAGCATAGAATTTAGGAAAGAGCGTAAAATTTCTTTACTTTCTTCCTGTCCAAAGACTGCTTTGAACATTAAATCTGTTTTTGGACTATATATTTCCCTTCCTTTGTACTTTATTTTTTGCATTTGCATCCTCCTCTTACTGTAACAATAGTTGCTTTATACAGACACTATGTATTAGCAACTCACTTCCTAATTTAAACTGTTAAGAGGGGCGTTATCTATAGCAAACCACACTTAGATATTCATAACCTTTTAAAATATTTAAGTTATATCTTGTGTTAATATTATATTCCATATTTTACCATTTTGCAAGTTTTTATTTTGTTTGCTAAGTTTTATAAATTCTTTATCTCTTGATAAATTGCTTTGTTTTTATCATTATTCCATAATCCATACACTTGATTGTAGGATTTCAAGAGGTCTTTTTCATCATACAACGGATGCTTCTTGCATGTGGTTTTAAATCTTTTAAGCATAGCCAAGTATACTTCTTTGTCATCTTTAATTTGGTCGTGACATGTTTTTCTCCAACCTTGTCCAGTAACCCAGCCACTATAATAATCATTAAGTTCTGGTCCTATAAAATTAACAACTCCACCAATTCCTACAGCACCAAAAATTTCTTCATCAGTGCATGGGTTTTCTGTTATCATTATATGCAGTAACAAATGTTCCAAGTAGTCGGCATACACAAGGTTTTCAGCAAGTTGCCATTCAAAAGGAAAATTCATAGCAAATTCTTTTGTCGAAAGCATAATAGTTCTATTTTCATATTTATGATGAGCTATTAACCCTTCTTTTGTTCTTGTTACCTTTTGCACTTTATTCCAACTTTTGGTCATATAGTTGTATTTAGATAAGCCATACTTATCTTGCAAATAGTCACAATACTGTAAATAATTTAAGTCCTTTATTTTATTGTATTCGCTTATGTTCATTGGGGCTCCTTTCATCTAATTTTATATCTATCATTGCAATAGCTTCGCTAGTTTTTGGTAATAAGTCCTATACGATTTATTCTGCATCTTTTTTATTTATACAACTTTCGATTAAATTATACCCTATTGCGGTAAGCCTGAAGTTTTCTGTATCCAAATTCAACGGAATATTAACTCCTCCAAAGCTTAATCCAGACTTATATATCTTATGTGATTCACAGCAATATGTTCTAAATAAGTTCAAAAGAGAAATTTCCAAAGCATCTAACCCTACATTTAAAATTTTAGCAATATCATCTTTTGAGTAATGATAGTCTTTCTCTTGTTTTGAAAATTCATAATTTTCATCAGCATATAGCGTTTCCAAAATTTTCACATCTAATGGAGATAAACTTTTTATAATTTCTATATATAGCATCTTCTTATCGTTTTTCTTTTCTTCGTCTTGCCAATTATTAAGTAAGTTTACCCATAAATCTTGTAACTCATCATCTTCTTCTATAAATGCGTTTTCAAGAACAGGCAATAAAAATTTAGGAGGCAATGGAGTATTCAATCCTTTTTTCTTTCTCTTCTCTTGCTTTTCATTGTATTTGTCAAAAAATCGCAACGCTCTGTTCCACCTAAAAATCGATAGTCTATCTACAATGATTCCGCCCACTTCAGCAATAACTTTACT
>CAYJJM010000003.1:23515-25211 GCA_964370515.1 uncultured Oscillospiraceae bacterium
ATGCCCCATTATCCGACATACCTATTTCAAACGTGGTTTCTTTTTCTTCGCTCATTTCCTAGCCCCTTCTTTGTACCAATATTTTTTCTATTTTCTCCCACTTCTTATTTTAGATTACCTATATATTAAATAATTGGATTTTTGTCTTCTGTCATTTTTACTAGATTACATTGAAATTTCTTAGAATTAGTCACAAGAAAAACCCTATTACTCAAATCCGAATTTTCTTTATTAGTTATCTTAGCTCTTTCTTTAAAAGTCTCTACAACTTCTTCTTCTATATCAAGTCTATAGTCCTCCTGGTTTGAACTACTAGAATCATATTTTCTATCATAGTTGAAAATAATTAAGCATCTATTCTTTTCACTTTCAAGCCATTTACCGATTCTTTCCCACCACATATTATCTGTTAAACCAATAATATCACTAGTATCAATTAAATCAAATATTAAATTGTTTGTCCCATCTCCGAGTTTATCATTTTTTATTGGTTTCACAATCTTTCTTATTGTTTTTTCACTTAGCTCTCCTTTGTAAGCAATTTGACTTTTATCATTAACACCAAATATCATATTACTATTTTCAATTGTCCCATGAATATGATTAGCTGAATTTACATGTATACTAAATGTGGTGTTACCAACAACTTTAGACCCGATCACCTTATTTTTATCTTTAATATGTTTTATGCAATTTGACAAAGTTTTCGTATAATTAAAAGTAGCAAAACGTATATTAACGCGTTTAGGCCTTTTATTATACTGACAAATATTCAAAAACTTCTCTCGGTTTTCTTTTCTTAGCTCTGAATAAAAAACGCTTAATGGCTTTTCAAAATTTTTTTCAAGTTCTGATTTACATAAATCGAAATTCACTTTCTTTTCTTCTTTTTGCAAATAATTTTTTAATTCTTTTAATATATCTGCATATAACTCTATAATTTCTTCTTCATCTAGTAACAATTCTGTATATCTTCCAAAAGTCACTTCCAAATCCGCCCAATTATTTACTAAAGATTCTTCACTTTTGTCTTCAATTTGTTTTTTTATAAACACTTTGAATTTCTCAATGATAGGCTTTTCACTGTTAATCTCAAAATAGGCCTTAATAAAGTCACTGTAGCTTGTTTTCAGTCCCCAGCCTAGATCAAATCCATTCCCCACAAAAAAAGTAACATTCATTCATTTCCTCCTCTTTTATATTCCACCCTTAAATTCAAGCAGCCCTATCTCGTTAATAAACAAATTTCGAATCTCCTCCACATCTTCTCTTAATTGAATTTTCTCAAATATCTTTAGCAAAGTTTTGGTTTCTATAATTAAGCAACCATTACGCTTTGCTAATTTTATTACATTTTCATGAATGGGTTCCCTATCTTTTATGTCCGTTTTTCTTAAAGGATTTATGATTAAAAGTTGTTTGATATTTTTCGTTTCTTCTGCTCCGTCATTATCACTTATATATGTTTGATAATGGTTTTCTATCTGGGAAACATGTTTGTTTTTTGCATTTTCATTAACTCCTTTTATTTCTCCTATAAAAATTATTCCATATACCTCAAATAAAAAATCTTCCTTTTTCTCGTCATCAAACCCAGACAAATCCACAGAAAATATTTTTTCTAAAATTTTAAACACAACTTCAACCAATTCATCTCCATTTGTGTAAAGTATGGATTTGTATTTCAAATTTTCTT
>CAYJJM010000004.1:0-5004 GCA_964370515.1 uncultured Oscillospiraceae bacterium
CAAAAAAGAAGCGGATGTTATCTTGGAAGATCTAAAGGCAGGGGAATATATAGTAAATGTATCCAGCGAAAAAGAAAGAAAAAGAAAAGCATATGCTCCTTTTACTACAAGTAGTTTACAACAAGAGGCTTCAAGTAAACTTAATTTTAATCCAAGAAAAACTATGAAAGTGGCACAAGAATTATATGAAGGGATTAACATTCCCAAAAGGGGAACACTAGGATTAATTACTTACTTAAGAACTGACTCTGTTAGGATTTCAGAAGAAGCTAAAAATCAGGCAAGAGAATATATAACTGATAAGCTAGGAAAAGAGTATGCATCAGACAACTTTTATTCTAGCAAAAAGAAAGATATTCAAGATGCCCATGAAGCAATAAGACCAAGCTATGTGGACATTGATCCTGAACTAATAAAAAGTTCTCTATCAAATGACCAATATAAATTATATAAGCTAATTTGGACAAGATTTCTTGCTAGCCAAATGACAGCGGCAGTCTATGATTCGGTTTCTGCAAATATAGTCAATGGTAAATATACATTTAGAGCTACAGGATCTAGCTTGAAATTTGACGGATTCTTGAGAATATATACTCCTTTCCAAGAGGAAGAAGTAAAAATGCCAGTTCTCAAAGAAGGCACTAAATTAGAAGAAAAAGAAATAAAAGGTAATCAACATTTTACTACACCTCCACCTAGATTCAGCGAGGCTACTTTGATTAAATATTTGGAGCAAAAAGATATAGGGAGGCCAAGCACATATGCACCTATTGTATCTACATTAGTAGATAGAAAATACATAAAAAGAGAAAAGAAATTACTAATACCTACAGAATTAGGATTTATAGTAATAGATATGATGGAAGACTATTTTAAAGATATAGTGGATGCTTCATTTACAGCGGAAATGGAACAAGGCCTAGATAAAGTTGAAGAAGAAGGCAGAGAGTGGAAAGAAGTTATACGAAACTTTTATATTAATTTTGCAAAAGAGTTGGAAAGGGCAGAGAAGGAAATAGAAAAGATAGAAATTCCAGTTGTTCTCACAGAGGAAATTTGCGAAAAGTGCGGAAAGCCATTTGCCATCAAAGAAGGAAGATTTGGGAAGTTTTTGGCCTGCTCTGGATATCCAGAGTGCAAGAATATAAAACCAATAATCAAAGGAACGGGTGTTAGTTGTCCTAAATGTGGGAAAGAAATAGTAGAGAGAAAAAGCCGCAAGAAAGGGAAAATCTTTTATGGGTGCAGCGGATATCCAGACTGTGACCAAGCATACTGGGATAAACCAATTCAAAAACCATGTCCCAAATGTGGCAATGTTTTAGTAGAAAAAAAGGGCAAGGAAATAACTATAGAATGCTCCAACAAGGAATGCTTATATAAAGAATAAATATACAAGGCCAAAGCCAAAATATAAATAGGTTAGAATTAAGCCTTTATCCTAGATTGTGAATTTGTTGATGTTAAAAAAGCAGTAGTGACTTTCGTGATTATATAAAACTAGTATCATTTGGAAATATATAAATTAACAAAAAACATAAATTATATTGACATAATTAAAAAAAAGTGTAGAATGTAGTTAGCACTCATTAAAAGCGAGTGCTAACAAAACGAGAATCTTGAGTAGTGAAAAAACTTACGATGATACTAAGCAAGTAGTAAAACGGAGGGAGGAATATATGAATATATCGTTTCATGCAACAACAATAGTAGCTGTAAAAAGAGGCTCTGAGGATATTTGCATCGCGGGAGATGGACAGGTTACTATGGGGCAAAGCACTGTTATGAAAGCCCACGCAAAGAAAATAAGAAGAATATATAAAGGTCAGGTTTTGACAGGATTTGCAGGCTCTGTTGCCGATGCATTTTCCTTGACAGAAAAGTTTGAGAAAAAACTAGAGGAACATGGGGGCAATCTTAAAAGGGCAGCAGTAGCTCTTGCTCAGCTCTGGAGAACTGACAAAATCATGAGAAACTTAGAAGCCTTAATGATAGCAGTTGACAAAGAATCCATGCTTCTTATTTCTGGAAATGGAGAAGTAATTGAGCCAGATCAGGATTTTATTGCTATTGGGTCAGGTGGCAACTATGCACAGGCAGCAGCCAATGCTTTGTTCAATAATACAGAACTTCCAGCAGAAGAAGTTGCAAGGAAGTCTTTGGAAATTGCCGCATCAATTTGTGTGTACACAAACAATAATATTTCCACAGAAAAATTATAGGAGGTGCTATTTTGGGAAAATTATATAATATGACTCCAAAAGAAATAGTGGAGCAATTAGACAAGTATATTATAGGGCAAGATGAAGCGAAAAAATCCGTAGCTATCGCCCTTAGAAACAGATATAGAAGAAGCCTGTTATCAGAAGAAATGATGGAAGAAATTACGCCAAAAAATATTTTGATGATGGGACCTACAGGAGTTGGTAAAACTGAAATAGCTAGAAGGCTTGCCAAACTTATGGATGCACCTTTTGTAAAAGTTGAAGCTACCAAATTTACGGAAGTTGGTTATGTGGGGCGAGATGTAGACTCTATGATTAGAGACTTGGTTGAAGCTTCAATAAGGATAACAAAACAAGGTAGGTTAGAAGAAAAATATGCCATAGCAGATGAACTTGTTGAGGAACTAATTATAGAAGCCATAATTCCAGGCGGTAGGAAAAAACCTGGTGGGAAAGAAGGGGCTTCAAGTCCTTTTGATATGCTTATGAATACAGGTGGATACAAAAGCCAAAAACAGCTTTATGAAGAAAAAGAAAAGGAAAATGAGAAACTCCAGAAGAAAAAAATGAAACTGAACTTGCAAGGGAGCAGGTAAGACAACAACTTAGGGAAGGCTTATTGGAAGAACAGTATATTGAAATTCAAGTTACGGAAGCTCCTAAAACAAATCAGCTGGATATGGGAAATGAAGGTATGGGAATTGCCATAGGCAACATCTTTGGGGACATGCCTAAGAAAAAAAAGAACAAGACAGTTAAGGTAAAAGATGCTAGAAAAATTTTGAGAGAAGAAGAAGCTCAAAAGCTAGTTGATATGGATCAAGTAACAGATGATGCTCTAAAGAATGCAGAACAAAATGGAATAATCTTTATAGATGAGATAGATAAAATAGCATCCGGCTCAACTTATAAATCTGGGGCAGATGTTTCTAGAGAAGGAGTTCAAAGGGACATACTTCCAATTGTAGAGGGAAGTGTAGTAAATACCAAGCATGGACCAGTAAAGACTGATCATATTTTGTTCATTGGTGCGGGAGCCTTCCATGTGGCGAAACCAACAGACTTAATTCCAGAACTTCAAGGGAGGTTTCCAATTAGGGTTACACTGGAAAATTTAACAGAGGAAACTTTCTTGAAAATTTTAACGGTGCCTGAAAATGCTTTAATCAAACAGCAAAAGGCTTTGCTTGAAACAGAAGGGGCAGAAATTGAATTCACAGATGATGCTATTGGTGAAATTGCAAGAATGGCGTTTTTGATGAATGAACAGACAGAAAATATTGGGGCAAGGAGATTGCATACTATCCTAGAGAAATTACTAGAAGATATCTCATTTAATATTCCAGATATGGATGAAGAAAAAATAACTATTGATAAAGAGTATGTTCAAGAAAAATTTATAGAAAAATTAAAACCAGAAGATATAGACAGATACATTCTATAATTATCAAAAAATCTATATTTGAAGAACCACCATTTATGGTTAGAAACAAAAGACCTAATCCGGGCAACTTCCGAAGATTAGGTCTTTGATTTTTATATAGATATGAGAGAACCCTTAAGAAAAGTATAAATGTAGAAAAAGAACGAAAAAAAGAAAATATTCAAAATTTTTCGTAAAAACCCAGAGATTTATTGTATACTATAAAAAAGATAAGTTAGGAGGTTGAGATGAGCGAATTACTACTAAAAATTAGAAAGCTAAATTGGGTTCTGCAAGAGAGCTTAAAAGGTGCCCTTTCTTTTGATGAACTTTGCGTGTTACTAAAAGAACTTACTGATGCAAATGTCTATTTAGCTGACATAGAAGGAAATGTTATTGGAGTATCATATTCCCACAAA
Organism: uncultured Oscillospiraceae bacterium; assembly: GCA_964370515.1. Taxonomy (GTDB): domain Bacteria; phylum Bacillota; class Clostridia; order Peptostreptococcales; family Anaerovoracaceae; genus CAYJHC01. The sequence continues at coordinate 4,068 of CAYJJM010000004.1, forward strand.
GAAGATAGTGCGGCAACTTTGGATGTTGTAACGGGTATGGAAAAATTCCCAAAGGAATATAATGAGGCTATGTTGCAAATAACAACTACAAAGGCAAATTTTAGAAATGAAGAAGCTGTGGAAGTATTTAAATATCATCAAGAAACAAAGGATAAGTACCATACAATTATACCTGTAAAAACAGGAGAGGAAAGATGGGGAACTTTGATACTGATACGATATAATCCTGAATTCTCTGACGAGGATTTGGTTCTGGGAGAAGTAGGGGCAACAGTGGTTGCTATTGAAATGAAAAGAAATGCTAAAGAAAGAAGAAGTTCTGAAAGAAACAGAAATTGTTGATATGGCATTTAAGTCTTTGTCTTATTCCGAAGATCAAGCAGTATCAGTTATTTTTGATTACCTAGAAGGTAACGAGGGAGTTATAATAGCAAGCACAATTGCAGAAAAATCTAATATAACCAGATCTGTAATTGTAAATTCTTTGCGAAAACTTGAAAGTGCAGGAGTGATTGAGTCTAGATCTTTAGGAATGAAGGGAACTCATATCAAGGTTCTAAATAGTCAATTTTTTAATAAAATCAAAAAAACATAAGAAAAAATTCAAAGAGGTGATACCTTGTCAAAGAATAGTATGCTTGAAGAAAATATAAAACTTCAATTTGAAGATACAGATTACGAAGAAGAAAATTTGTTTGATTTTGAAACTGAAGAAAAGAAAAGTGGATATGAAGTAAAACCAGAAGAGAAATCTAAGGCTATTATAGTTGGAGTGTCCAAAGGAGAGGATATTTCTTACTATATGGAAGAACTGTCGGGATTAGTTGAAGCTGCAGAAATCAAAGTTATAGGTGAAATGGTTCAAAACTTGGAAAAATATAACAGTGCAACCCTAATTGGTAAAGGCAAAGTAGAAGAATTAAGAGAAGCCTGTGAA
>CAYJJM010000004.1:5014-7377 GCA_964370515.1 uncultured Oscillospiraceae bacterium
ACTTTCTGGAATACAGCTACGTAATTTGGAAGACCGTATAGGTAAGAGAGTTATAGATAGGACTATATTGATTTTGGATATTTTTGCAAAGAGGGCTGTTTCAAAAGAAGGCAAGCTTCAGGTTGAACTTGCACAGCTTAGATATAGATTGCCTAGAATACTAGGGTTTGGGAAATCCTTATCCAAGCAAGGTGGAGGAATAGGCACGAGAGGTCCAGGGGAAAAAAAATTAGAAACAGATAGAAGACATATACAAAAAAGAATAGACGATATCAAGAAGGAAATTAGTAAGTATAAAAAAATAAGAGACACACAAAGAGGAAAAAGAGAAAAAAGCGAAATACCTTTAGTTGCAATAGTAGGCTACACAAATGCAGGTAAATCTGCTCTTATGAATCAATTTCTTAAAATGGCAAGCAAAGAAGAAAAAGAAGTATTTGCTAAAAATATGCTTTTTGCGACTTTAGATGCACAGCATAGAAGCATAAAATTTGAAAAGGAAGAAGAATTTATACTGGTAGACACAGTTGGATTTGTAAGTAAACTACCACATTCTTTAATTGAGGCATTTAAATCTACATTAGAAGAAGCAAAGTATGCTGATTTAATTATCCATTTAGTAGACATAACTTATGAAAACCCATCCTTTCATATTGAGACTACAGAAAAAGTTTTAAAAGAAATAGATGCATCTGATAAAAAACAGCTTTTGGTTTATAATAAAATTGACATTGCTGAAGAAGGCCATAGAAATTTATTAATCCAAAATGAAAATACCTATGAAATTTCCGCAAAAACAGGAGAAGGAATGGCACAATTAAGGGAAGCCATCAAAGAAGAAATTTTTTTAGCAAAGAGTGCATACATTTTGCTGATACCTTTTGATAAGGGGGATGTAACAAACTCATTGCATAAACGAGGGGAAATATTAAGTATAGAATATACGGAAGAAGGTACTTTAGTTGAAGTAAAGTTAAATAAAATTGAATATGGAAAATTGCGAGAATATGAAAAGTTATAAATAAGTGATACAAAAACGAAAGTTTGCCAGATGATGAATGGAAAATTACGAGAACATGAAAATCTACAAGACTCTTAAAAAGCTACAAGCTTTGGAAATAACAATTGAAAAATCCAAATTTATTGGCTATGCAAAGCCAATAAAAACACAGGAAGAAGCTATTGAATTTATTGAAGAAATAAAAAAGAAACACAAAGATGCAACCCATAATGTGCCCGCATTTGTTTTGGGAGAATCTTTCCAAATACAATGGGCAAGTGACGACGGAGAACCACAGGGCACAGCAGGAGCTCCCATAGTGCAGATGCTTGTAAAAGAAGGTATTACCAATCTAGCAGTAGTGGTGACTAGATATTTTGGAGGGGTGAAATTAGGAACCGGAGGACTGGTTAGAGCCTATACTTCTACTGCAAAGGAAACTTTACTTAAAGCAGGAATAGTGGAATACAGACCAGAAAAAATCTGTGTTATTAAATACCCCTATGATGTTCAAGGAAAGATGGAAGGAATTATAAGAAAAACAGGAGTGATAGTGGAAAAAACCAATTATTTGGAAGAAATAACATCAGAGATTTTATTAAACCAACAAGAGGAAAAGTTCAAGGAACTAATAGAAGGTATAACATCTGTGAGAGTAATAAAAAAAAATACGGTCTATAGAGGGTATGATGTTTGAAGAAATAGAAAATAATTTCTACAAATGACAAGAAATACAAATGTGTTGAGATTGCTAAATGGCATAATGAGAAACTAGGATTCTTTAGAGAAAACATATAAAAATATTCTAAAATTAAGAAGTAAAAGACAAGGAGAGAAAATTCTAATGGAAAAAAAGACAAATCTAGAAAAGAACTATAACCCTCATGATTTTGAAGGAAGAACATATGAGATGTGGGAAAAAGGAGGCTATTTCAAAGCAGAAGTAGATGAAACCAAAACGCCTTTTACCATTGTGATGCCTCCGCCAAACATTACGGGGCAACTTCACATGGGACATGCACTAGATCAAACTCTCCAAGACGTTTTGACTAGATGGAAAAGAATGCAGGGGTTTTCTGCCCTATGGCTACCAGGCTCAGATCATGCAAGTATTGCTACAGAGGTAAAGGTAGTTGAAAAAATAAGGGAAGAAGAAGGTAAAGAAAAAGAAGACCTAGGCAGGGAAGAATTTCTAAAAAGAGCTTGGCATTGGAAAGAACTATACGGAGGTAAAATTACTCAGCAATGTAGGAGGTTAGGAGACTCTTGCGATTGGAGTAGGGAACGATTTACCATGGATGAAGGATGCAACAAAGCAGTAACAAAGCTCTTTGTAGATCTTTATGAAAAAGTATACATATAT
>CAYJJM010000004.1:7387-21362 GCA_964370515.1 uncultured Oscillospiraceae bacterium
ATTGGTGTCCAACTTGTGGAACATCTCTTAGTGATGCGGAAGTAGAACATGAGGACAAAGAAGGTAAGCACTGGTATTTTAGGTATGATGAAGCATGTGGTAATGGAAGCATAGTTATAGCAACAAGCAGACCGGAAACTATTTTTGCAGATGTAGCAATTGCTGTAAATCCAGAAGACAGAAGATACAAAGATATGATAGGAAAGAAAGTAATAATTCCTTTAACAGAAAAGGAAATTCCTATAATTGCAGACTCATATCCAGACCCTGAAAAGGGAACTGGTGCTGTAAAGATTACACCAGCCCATGATCCAAACGACTTTGAAGTTGGAAAGAGACATGATTTGGAAAGCCCTGTTTGCATAGACTTTGAGGCCAAAATGACAAGCCTAGCAGGGAAATATATGGGAATGGACAGGTATGATTGCAGAAAAGCCTGGATAAAAGATTTGGAAGAAGCAGGTCATCTTGTGAAAATTGAAGATAACACAATTCCTACAGGAGGCTGCTATAGATGTTCTACTGTTGTAGAACCTATGCTATCAGATCAATGGTTTGTAGCTATGGAAAAGCTGGCAGAACCTGCTATTAAAGCAGCTAAAGATGGGGAATTAGTTCATGTTCCCGAAAGATTCGAAAAGATATATCTTCATTGGCTAGAAGGAATCAAGGATTGGTGTATTTCAAGACAGCTTTGGTGGGGGCATAGAATACCTGCCTATTATTGCGATAGCTGTAATGAAGTTTATGTGGGAGAAAAGCCTGTACTAGAATGTCCTCATTGCGGAGAAAAAACAAGACAGGATGAAGATGTCTTAGATACTTGGTTTTCATCTGCCCTTTGGCCTTTTTCCACATTAGGTTGGCCTGAGAAAACAAAGGATTTGCAGTACTTTTATCCTACGGATGTATTGGTAACAGGGTATGATATCATATTCTTTTGGGTGGTAAGAATGGTGTTTTCAGCTCTTTATGCTATGGAAGAACTTCCATTTAAATATGTATATGTTCATGGGCTAGTTAGAGATAGCGAAGGAAGAAAGATGAGCAAATCATTAGGAAATGGTATAGACCCTTTAGAAATAATAAAAGATTATGGTGCAGATGCCCTAAGATTCATGCTTGTTTCGGGAATAACCCCAGGAAACGATATGAGGTTTCAGACAGATAAACTTGAATCATCTAGAAACTTTGCTAATAAATTATGGAATGCATCTCGTTTTGTAATTATGAATTTACAAGACGATGAAGGAAAGTTTTTGCCTATGGAAAATGGCAACCTAAAAGAAGAAGACAAATGGATTATTTCAAGAATAAATAATACAACAAGATATATGACCAAATCTATGGATAAATTTGATTTAAGTTTAGGTGCACAGAGAATATACGAACTTATATGGAATGAATTCTGTGACTGGTATATTGAGATAGTAAAGGGAAGACTTTATGGCGACGACGATGAGGATAAGAAAGTGGCCAGATATGTTTTGACCAAATCTCTTAAAGATATGCTCAAGTTACTGCATCCTTATATGCCATTTATTACAGAGGAAATATGGAACTTCCTGCCAAAAGAGCAGGGAGAGGGGCTGCTTATAAAAGCAGAATGGCCTAAATTCACAGAAGAAGAAATTTATGAAGAAGAGGTTTTAAATTTAGAGTTTGCAATGGAAGCGATAAAAGCCATTAGAAACATTAGGGCAGAAGCGGATGCTCCCCCAAGCAAACAGCTTTCCACTTATTTAATCATAGAAGAAAAGAAAAAAAGTGCAGCTGAAGGTGCAGAAAGATACATAAAAAGACTTGCGAATATTAATGAGATAAAATTTGCACACTCAAAAGAAGAATTACCAGAAGAGGTGTCTTCATCAGTTATTGCTGGTGCAGAAATTTTTATCCCCCTTGACGAACTTTTGGACATGGAAGCAGAGCTAAAAAGACTTGCAAAAGAAGAAACCAAATTAATAGGAGAAGTTAAGAGAATTGAAGATAAGTTATCTAAAGAAGGATTTATAAGTAAAGCACCTGAAAAAGTTATAGCAGAAGAAAAAGAGAAATTAAATAAGTATCAAGACATGCTTTCAAAAGTTAAAGAAAGACTTGCTAAACTAGACCAAAAGTAAAGAAGATTAAGAAATTTGAATACAGATGTATGCATGTAGGAGAGAGAAAAAGCATGAATCAAGTAAATATTTTAGAAAAAATTGCTAAATATAATAAATTTGGAAGCAAACTAGGCTTGGAAAGGATGGAAAAACTGCTAGAAATTCTAGGCAACCCAGAGAAGGATCTCAAGGTTATCCATGTTGGCGGAACCAATGGGAAGGGTTCAACTTGTAGATTTATATATAGTTGCCTTATGGAAAACGGATATAAGGTAGGGCTTTTTACTTCTCCCTTTTTAGAAAGTTTTACAGAAAGAATAGAAATAAGTGGTGAACAAATCCCTATTTATGAATTGGAAGAAATAGGGCAAGAGGTTATAGAAAAAGTAGAAGAATATATGGAAGAAACAAAGGATCCGGTGACAGAGTTTGAAATTGTCACGGTAATTGCTTTAATGTATTTTAAAATAAAGGAAGTGGATTTTGTTGTTCTAGAAGTAGGACTGGGCGGTAGCAAAGATTCCACTAATATAATTAAAACACCACTTATTACAGCTATAACATCTATATCCTACGATCATATGGATAGACTGGGAGAAACTTTAGAAGAAATAGGTAGGGAAAAAGCGGGAATTATTAAAGGGAAAGTTCCTGTAATGAGCAATGTAGAAGAAATTAAAGGTCAAAGAGAAATAGCCAAAAAAGCCTATGGAATGTCAGCACCTTTTTATGATTTAACTAAAATAAAATATCATATTTTAGAAATGAATAAAAAAAGAACTATCTTTTCAGCCAATATACTAGAAACAAATTATAATGAAATTGAAATTAGCTTAATAGGAGAACATCAAGTTAAGAATGCTATTACAGCTCTTGCTTGTGTTGAATATTTGCGTAAAAATGGTATAATAAAGGTTACGAAAGAAAATTTATACAATGGATTCAAGAAGGCAAGAAACAAAGGAAGACTGGAAATATTTGAAGGAAATCCAACTATGGTTTTGGATGGAGCACATAATCTGGCAGCCTTTCAAAACCTAAAGAAAACATGGGATGATATTTTCCCTAATAAAAACCCCTTAGTCATTATGGGAATACTAGAGGACAAGGCTACGGAAGAAGTTGTAGAAGCAATAGAAAAATTAGGAGATGAATTTCTCTTAGTCGGTTTTAACAACAGAAGTGCAATGGATCCAGCAGCTTTAAAAATCAAGCTGGAAAAATTTAAGGGAAAGAAAATCCATGTAATTTCTACTCCTATGGAAATCAAAGATTATATAGGAAACAAGGAATATGAGATTATCCTTTTTACAGGGTCTTTATATTTTATAGGAGAGATTTTAAAAGATGTTATATTTGAAGAAGTTGATTTAAGGAGATTATAAATGAAGAGAAGAAAGAAAGTCCTTTTTTTCTATAACCCTACAGCAGGCAGTGGCATGTTTAAAAACAACATTGACAATATAATAGAAAAGTTCCAAAAACACAACTTACAGATTGTTCCTGTTAGGGCGGAAAAAGGTAAGGCAATAGAAACTGCATTAAAGGAACTTAGGCAACAAGAATATAGACAGATTATTGCTGCTGGGGGAGATGGCACTATAAACATTTGTGTAAACTCAATGATGAAAAATGACATTGATTTACCCCTTGCTATATTTCCGTCGGGAACGGCAAATGACTTTGCTAGATATTTTGATATTCCTTTGGAATTAGATGAGATGATCAAAATTGCCATAGGTGAAACCATAAGCTATGTGGATGTGGGAAAGGCAAATGAAAAGTACTTTATAAATGTAGCTGCGCTTGGCAGGTTAGTTGATGTAAGTCAAAGGGTTGATCCTAATTTGAAAAACACTTTAGGTGTATTTGCCTATTACCTGAGAGGCGCAATGGATTTAGCTACAATAAAACCTATACCTGTTAAACTTATTACTCCAGAAAAAACATATGAAGAGGAAATGTTTTTTATGGTAATTATGAATGGTGAGTCGGCAGGTGGTTTTAAAAATATAGCACCAGAATCTTACATTAGCGATGGAAAATTTGAGGTAATTCTGTTTAGAAAAATGACCAAACTAGATATGGTTCCCTTATTCATAAGTCTTTTACAGGGAAAACATTCTGATAATAGGAACATATTATATATAAGTACCGAGGCAATTAGGGTAGAGTCAGAAGAAAAAATTGTAACAGATATTGACGGAGAGACAGGCGAAGAACTGCCTATAGATTTTAGCATACTACATAGAAGACTTAGAATATATACGAGAATAGAGGAAAAGTAATAAGATGATAGAAATAAAAGAATTTTTTGAAAGTGATATAGAAGAATATGAGGAAGCGGTAAAATTTTTCATCGAGAATCAACTGGAATTTTCAGAGGAAGATATTGTTCCCACAGATTTAATTAAATTTTGGTTAGCAAAGGAAAAAGACAAACTAGTGGGAGCCGCAGTTCTTGCCAAAAGAGAAGGAAAGTATATAATCGATGGCCTAGCAGTTGACAAAGAATACAGGGGAGAAAATCTAGGCAGAAAACTTTATGATTTGGCAGAAGAAGAGATAAAAGAAAAAAAAGAAAGAGAAATCTATTTGGTAGCGAGAGAACCTGAGTTTTGGAAAAAAACAGGATTTGTTTCAATTGATAAGGAAGAGGCACCTAACTTTTTTGAATGTTTGACATGCCCTCAATTTGAGAAAACTTGTTTTCCAGAAGTTATGAAGAAGGAAGTGTAGGTAAAAAATGAAAATACTTTTAGACGGAAATGGTGGGGACAATGCCCCAAAATCAGTTGTGGAAGGTGCTGTTTTAGCAACAGAAAAAATTGACCATCAGCTAATTATAATTGGCAAAGAAGATGAAATAAAAAAAGAACTAAAAGAATTAGGGTATGAAGGCAACAAGATTCAAGTGGTTCACGCTAGCGAAAAAATAGAAAATGAAGACAACCCCTCAAAGGCTTTTAGGGTTAAAAAAGATTCCTCAATAGTAAAAGGTTTAAATATGATAAAAGCAGGAGAAGCCGATCTTTTTATATCTGCTGGAAACACTGGAGCCTTGATGGTTTCGGGTATTTTTATATTAGGTAGAATTCCAGGAATAGATAGGCCTGCAATAGGAAGTGTGTACCCAATATTAGGAAAAGATTTGCCGGCTCTATTAATAGATGCAGGTGCTAATGCAGAGTGTAAGCCTAATAATTTATTGGAATTTGCCATGATGGGAAATATATATATGGAAAAAGTTTTAGGTATTAATTCGCCTAAAATTGGCTTGGTTAATATGGGAACTGAAGAAAATAAAGGAACACCTGTAATTAAGGAAACATTTAAACTCTTAGAAAAAAGTGATATGAACTTTGTGGGAAATGTGGAAGCTAGGGAAGTTCCGAAAGGTGCCTGCGATGTAATCGTATGTGACGGATTTGTAGGAAATGTTATATTAAAGCTTACAGAAGGGTTGGCAAGTAATATTTCAGCTTTGCTTAAAAAGAAATTCACAGAAGGGGTGAGGGCAAAAGTTGGAGCCGTATTCCTTTTAAATAAGATGAAAGAAATTCGTCAGGAATTTGATTATTCAGAATATGGAGGAGCACCAATATTAGGTGTCCAAGGCCCAATAGTAAAGATGCATGGTTCCTCAACTGGCAAAGCGGTTAGCAATGCTATAGTGATGGCAGTGCCATTTATAGAAGGTAAAGTAGTAGAAACTATAAAAAGTTCAGTGTCTGAACTTGAAAGAATAGAATATGATATTAGTGAATAAAAAATATATGGACTTTGAAGAAAAACTCAAATATGTTTTCAAAGAAAAAGAACTATTAATTTTAGCCCTAACCCATGCTTCCATAGGAAATGAAAAAAAAGAAAAAAGCGTTCAAAACAATCAAAGACTTGAATTCTTGGGAGATGCGATTTTAGATGCTGTAATAAGCAAAGAATTATATGAACTTCTTCCCGAGGCAAAGGAGGGAGACTTAACTAGGATGAGGGCGAATATAGTCTGCCAAAACGCTCTTGTGAATGTAGGAAAAAATATGCAGATTGGAACCTATTTGGAACTTACAAAGGGAGAAGAAAATTCTGGGGGAAGAGAAAAAAAGGCAATAATTGCAGATGCAGTGGAGGCCGTAATAGGGGCAGTCTATTTGGATAGTAGCTTTGAAGAGGCAAGAGAAAGAATTTTAGATTTATTTAGAGAAGAAATAAAAAAAACAATTATAAAAAAAGATGAAATTAGAGATTATAAAAGCAAACTTCAGGAAGAAATACAAGGGAAGACAGTTTATGGTGTGCACTTGTTCAGCAACCCCTTATCTACTGATCAAATAAGATATGAAGTGATTAAAGAAAAAGGTCCAGCCCATAATAAAAGTTTTGCTGTACAGCTTACAATAGGAGGCGTTATAGCAGGAATAGGGGAAGGAAAAAATAAAAAAGAAGCGGAACAGAAGGCCGCGAAGGCAGCACTAGAGGAAAGGAATTAGAATGTACTTTAAGAGAATAGAAATGCATGGATTTAAATCTTTTGCAGATCCTGCTATTATTGAATTTGACAAAGGAGTAACCTGTGTAGTAGGACCAAATGGGAGTGGCAAAAGTAATATTAGCGATGCCATTAGATGGGTATTAGGAGAGCAAAGTGCTAAAACCCTTAGGGGTGGCAAAATGGAAGATGTCATATTTGCAGGAACTACAGGAAGAAAATCAAGAGGAATGGCAGAGGTTACTTTGGTAATAGATAACAACAAAGGTATACTTCCCATTGAATATAATGAAGTGGCTGTCACAAGAAGAATGTATAGATCTGGCGAAAGTGAATATGCTATAAACAATAACCCTTGCAGAATGAAAGATGTGAGGGAACTTTTTATGGACACAGGAATAGGTGTAGATGGATATTCTCTTATAGGGCAAGGAAAAATTTCTGATATTATAAGTAATAAGAGTGAAAGTATCAGAGAAATATTTGAGGAGACAGCAGGAGTTGTAATGTATAGAAGCAGAAAGGCAAAAGCTGAATCCAAACTTAAATCTACAAGTATAAACTTAGATAGAGTAAATGACATAATTGGAGAAATAGAAGGAAGAATTGATGGTCTGAGAGAAGACAGCCAAAAAGCAAAAGAATTTGTACAACTAAGAGATAGATATAAAGAGCTTGAGATTAATATTACTCTTAAAAATATTGAAAGTTTACAAAGTAAAAATGGATTAATAAAAGACGATGTGGAACAACTAGAAATTTCTGTTTCAGAAAAAACAGAACAAAAAAGAAAATTTGATGCAGAAAAGGACACTTTAGCTAAAGAAACAGAGCAGCTAGAAGCAAAAAGTGAAGAAGCAAAAGAAAAAATGCTAAAGGCAATTGAAAATATTAATACACTTGAAAGTGAAAGTGAGATAAATGACGAAAGACTTCAATCAAAAGAAAAAGATCGCCAAAGACTACTCAGGGAAATTGAAGAGATAGAAGAAAATTTAGAAAAAGAAAATATAAAAGAAAATGAAAACGAACAACTTAAAGAAGAAGTTGGCAAAGAGGCAGAGAAGTTAAAGCTAGAGTTAAATGAAAAAAACAAAAACTTTGATGCAAAAAAAACTTTGCAAGAAAAAACTCAAACAAAAATAGAGGAAGAAAAAGAAAGACTTTTTGCAATTCAAAAAGAAATAGCAGAGAGTAACAATGAAAAAACAGGTCTTATAAGTGTAACAGAAACATTAGAAAGAAGAAAAATCCAAATCTTAGAAGAGTTAGAAGCAGGAGTGGGTAATCTTAAAGAAAAAGAGACAACAGTTCAAGAGTTAGAGACTAATACCCAAAGCCTTAGGAATACTTTAAAAACATATGAAGAAGAAGAAAAAAAGCTAACCGAAGAAATAGAGAAGACAAAGACAAAGGAAGAAGAAACTTTAAGAAGACTAGAAAATATCAAAATACAAGAAAGCCAATTTTCATCTCGAAAAAAAACTATTGAAGAAATGGAAAGTAACTACGAAGGGTATTTTGGTGCTGTAAAATTTATTATGCAAAGAAAAAAACAAGGAATAGAAGGTGTAGTTGCAGAGCTTATTGAAGTTCCACAAGGGTTTGAGGTTGCCTTTGAAACTGCGCTGGGAGGAAGCCTGCAAAATATCATATGCCAAAGAGATGAGGATGCAAAAAGATCCATAAAAGAGCTTAAGGAATATAAAGCGGGAAGGCTAACATTTTTGCCTATAGAAAGCATAAGCCCAAGAGCAAGAGAAAAAATGGACTTGTCTTTAGAAAAAGGATTTAAGGGATATGGAACAGATATAATTGACTTTAACCCAAAATATACAGGAGTTATGGAACATCTTTTGGGTAATGTGATAATTGCCGAAGATATGGATGCTGCAATAGCTATGGCAAAAAAAGCACCTAGGGTTAGATATGTTACCTTAGAAGGTGAAGTAATAAGCGTTGGGGGTGCTATAACTGGAGGAAAGTTTAAGAACAAGACAGCAAATATATTAGAAAGGCGAGCAGAAATTGCCAAACTAACAGAGGAAATAGAAGGACTAGAAAAAGAAAGCAAAATAGGTCAGGCAACTTTAGAAAAAAATAAAGAGCATATGCTAGATGCACAAATAAAATATCAAGGTTTAAAAGAAAATATGAAGATGCTAGAGAGACAACTTCTGGAAGAAGAAAGTCAAATTAACATATACAAAAGTAGCTTAAATGACTATGAAAGTACCAAAGAAAAGTGGAACAGGGAACTTCTTGAAATCGAAAAAGAGCAACAAAATGCAGTTGATGGAATAAATCAACTAGATAGTAAAATCAAAGGATTTGATGAGAAGTTTAAAGAGAACGAAAGTTATATAGAAGAGTTGATGACTCAAAATGAAAGCGAAAGACTTGTAGCAGAAACCCTAAAAGAAGAAATAACAAAAATCCGAATTTCATTTTCAGAAAAAGATACGGAAAAAAACAAGTTAGATGCTATTATGGAAATTGTTAAAGGAGCAATTAAAAACTTAGAAAGATCAAAAGCTGAAAAGCAAGATGAAATAGCAGAAATAGAAAAAGAAAAGGAAGAAAATTATAAAGGAAATGAAGGATCTAAAGAAATAATACAAAAGTTAAAAGAAGAAAAAGAAATCTTAGAAAAAGAAATGCAAGAAATTTCTACCATGAAAGCTGAAAGCTATGGAAACTTTTCTACAATAATGGAAAAAAGAGACCAACTGGACATTGAACTAGAAAAAATCCAAAATCAAAAACATGAACTTAGCTTGCGAATTGCTAAGCAAGAGACTCAACTGGAAAATTTGACTAACAAGTTATGGGAAGAATTTGAAGTTTCTTATATAGGTGCTTTAGAATTTAAGAGAGAAGATTTTGTAATGTCCACTTCAACTAAAGAAAATAAAGAAATCAAAGAAAGAATGAGATTTTTGGGAGATGTTAATGTTGGCGCTATTGAAGAATATGAAAGGGTAAAAGAAAAATACGAATTTCTTACTGAGCAAAAGGAAGATATTGAAAAATCAAGTGATGAACTAAAATCTATAATAAAAGAAATGGATAAAATAATTACGGTTAGATTTAAAGAAAGCTTTGACCAAATAGTAGTTAATTTTGAAGAAGTATTTAAGGAATTCTTTGGTGGGGGAGCAGCTACAATTACAATAGATGATGAAGCCAACCCTTTAGATGCAACTATAGAAATAAATGCACAGCCACCAGGAAAACAGTTAAAACATATTAACCTTTTGTCAGGTGGAGAAAAAACAATGACGGCAATAGCTTTGATGTTTGCAGTTTTAAAAACAAAGCCAACTCCTTGCTGTATTCTTGATGAGGTAGAAGCTGCATTAGATGATGCAAACATAGATATTTTTGCCAAATATTTAAGAAAGTTTGAAGAGATACAATTCACACTAATAACTCACCAAAAGGCTACCATGGAACATGCAGACGCCATGTACGGAATAACCATGCCAGAGAGAGGTATTTCAAAAATATACTCTTTGAAAATGGAAGGAGAACAAAAGGCTAATTAGAAAAGAAAAAAATAATTTAACCTTAAATTTTAGGACGAATATAAGAGAGGGGAACAATGGGTTTAATGAATAAAAAAGGTTTCTTCGGGAACCTATCAGAAAAGATTGCAGATGCAGTTATGGCAAGAGGTTCTGTAGATGAAAACCTTATGGAAGAATTGGAAGAAATATTAATAACATCAGATATAGGTATAGACACTACCATGGATATACTTGAAAGGCTGAGAAAAAAAATAAAAGAAGATGTAATAACAAGCCCAGATAATGTAAAAAAACATTTAAAAAAGATAATTGTAGAAGTTATGACAAAGGATTTTCCGGAAACATCTTTGAACACCTTCCCTTTGGTTATATTAATCATTGGAATTAATGGCTCAGGTAAAACTACGACCATAGGAAAGCTTGCTAACAAATATACCAAAGAAGGGAAGAAAGTTCTTTTGGCAGCAGCAGACACATTTAGGGCAGCTGCAAGCAATCAACTGTCAATATGGGCAGAGAGAGCAGAAGTTTCCATTGTCAAACACCAAGAAGGTGCAGATCCATCTGCTGTAATTTTCGATGCTATAGCTTCAGCAAAGGCCAAGAAAGTTGATGTGCTTATTTGTGACACAGCGGGACGATTGCAGACAAAGAAAAATCTGATGGAAGAACTTAAAAAAATGAATAAAATTATAGAAAGAGAATATGGAGAAGCAAGTAAAGAAACCTTACTGGTGCTAGATGCAACAACAGGAAAAAATGCCATTTCTCAAGTGGAAGAGTTCTCGAAAATTTCAGAAATCACAGGCCTGGTTATTACTAAACTAGATGGAACTGCCAAAGGGGGCATAGCCATTACTATAGCAGATCAATATGAAATCCCTATTAAATTTATTGGAGTAGGAGAAAAGGCAGATGATTTAAGAGAATTCGATGCTGAAGAATTTGTAGGAGGTATTTTTAATGAGTAAACCTATAGTAGCTGTCGTTGGCAGGCCTAATGTAGGAAAATCTACTTTTTTCAATAAAGTAGTAGGCGAAAGAATTTCTATAGTAGAAGATACCCCTGGTGTTACAAGAGACAGAATTTATGCAGAGGCTGAGTGGAATGGTGTGAACTTTGCTCTGATTGACACAGGTGGTATAGAGCCTGATTCAGAAGAACTTATACCGTCACAAATGAGAGAGCAAGCTGAAATTGCTATGGATACGGCGGATGTTATTCTCTTTATTGTTGACGGCAAAGATGGATTGACCAATTCGGATAGAGATGTTGCAACAATGTTAATGCATACGGGAAAGAAAGTAATATTGGTAGTAAATAAAGTTGATACTCATGCCTTTAATGATATGATATTTGACTTTTATGAATTAGGACTTGGGGAGCCAATTCCAATTTCTGCTGCAAACATGTTAGGGCTAGGAGACTTATTAGACATTATTGTAGAAAGTTTTGAAAAAGAAGAGTTTGATGACGAGGAAGAGAATACAAAGATTGCAATCATTGGAAAACCTAATGTGGGAAAATCATCTTTAATAAATAAACTATTAGGAGAAAATCGAGTTATAGTTTCCCCCATTGCAGGAACAACCAGAGACTCTATTGACACCCCTTTTGAAAAAGATGGCGAAAGATTTACCCTTATAGATACAGCAGGCATTAGGAGAAAAAGTAGGATAAACGATACAATAGAAAAATATAGTATAGTAAGAGCTGTTGCCGCCATAGAAAGATGCGATGTATGCCTTCTCATGATTAGTGGTGAAGAAGGAATAAGTGAGCAGGATAAAAAAATTGCAGGAATTGCCCATGAGGCAGGAAAAGCCATTGTAGTTGTAATAAATAAATGGGACTTGGTAGAAAAAGAAACAAATACTATGAAAAAATACAAAGATAGAATAAAGGCGGAATTTCCATTTATGTCTTACGCACCTTCTATATTTATTTCCGTAAAAGATGGACAAAGAGTAAACCAAGTTATTGAAATGGCCAAATATGTAGCGGAAAAAAGAGCATTAAGGGTGCCTACTGGTCAGTTGAATAGCTTAATTGCAGATGCGGTAATGATGAAACAACCACCTTCAGATAAAGGCAAAAGGCTTAAGATTTATTATGCATCTCAAGTAGGAGTTAAACCACCACTTTTCTCTTTTAAAATAAACTCAAGAGAGCTTGTTCATTTTTCGTATTCAAGATATTTAGAAAATAGAATTAGAGAAGCATATGGCTTTGAAGGTACATCAATAAAATTTGTGTTTAGAGAAAAAAGAGAAAAAGACCAATAAAGTCGACCCTATGCGACAAAAATTATAGGGAGAAAGGAAAGGTATATTGATTACTCAGTTAGATGTGTAATTGGAATATACTAGGGCAAGTGATGACAATAACATTACATATGGTTTTGCTTGTGATAGGTTCATACTTAATAGGGAACATATCTCCGTCAATACTTTTAGCGAAAAAACAGAATATTGATATTAGGAAAAAAGGAAGCGGAAATGCAGGAACAACAAACGCATTGAGAGTATTAGGCAAGAAAGCGGCAATAATTACTTTGATTGTAGATATTTTAAAAGGAACAATAGCAGTGATTCTTGCAGGGCAAATAGGAGGACAGTTTATAGCAGAGATTTGTACAGTAGCTGTATTTTTGGGACATGTATGGCCAATATGCTTTGGATTTAGAGGTGGAAAAGGAGTAGCTACGGCTTTTGGAGCATTGATGGGGTTAAATCCTCTTTTGGGTCTTGCTGCATTGGGTGTGGTTTTACTTGGCGTAATAATTTCAAGAAGAATGTCTTTTGGCTCTATATTGGGAGCGGCATCATTTCCTGTAATTGCATACTTCCTGCAACCTACTTTTTTAGTACCAGGAAGTATTATGGCAGCTATTTTAATATTTAAACATAGGGCTAACATTGTAAGGCTTATAAAAGGCGAAGAACCAAAATTATTTTCAAAAAAATAAATAAAAGCACAAAAAACAATTATTCATATTAGATCGATAATATGAGCTCACTATCTGTTGCTGCAAAATAAAATTAATAAATGCTGAATAACGCTAATAGTGAATATTAATACTACAAATGATTAAGTTGAGGATTAAGTTGAGTAAGGATTGTTTATAAAAGTTGAAAGGGAAAACCCTTGGGATAAAAGAAAATGAAGAAGATAGGAATAATAGGTGGAGGAAGCTGGGGAACGGCTCTTGCTATTACATTAGGTGAAAAGGGACATAAAGTAAGAATTTGGGATATAGACAAAGATCATATTAATGATATGATTGCTGAAAGGGAAAATAGAAAATATTTGCAAGGAATTACTCTTTGTGAAAATATTTCTCCTACATTAGAGGTAGAAGAAACATTAAAAGATGTGGATGTTGTTTTGTTTGCTGTCCCAACTCAAGTTTTTAGGACAGCTTTTGGTCAGGCAATTAAATATTTTAACGAAAAAACAATAGTGGTAAATGTGGCAAAAGGCATTGAACAAAAAACTTTCAAAAGGCTCTCGGAAATTGCAGAAGAAATATACCCAGAGGTAAAATATGTAGTTTTATCTGGGCCATCCCATGCAGAAGAAGTAGGTAATAAGTTACCTACTACTGTTGTTTCTATATCCAAAGATTTAGAAAGGGCAGAATATATACAAGATTTATTTATTACAGATAGATTTAGAGTTTATACAGCAACAGATGTTGTAGGGGCAGAACTTGGAGGAGCCATTAAAAATTCTATCGCACTAGGAGCTGGAATTTCAGATGGAATGGGGTTTGGAGATAATGCCAAAGCAGCTCTTATGACTAGAGGAATTGCAGAGATGAAAAGGCTTGGTGGCGCCTTAGGGGCAG
>CAYJJM010000004.1:21372-24760 GCA_964370515.1 uncultured Oscillospiraceae bacterium
ACTTAAATACATTTTCAGGACTAACAGGAGTAGGAGATTTAATTGTAACTTGTACAAGCATGCACTCTAGAAATAGAAGATGTGGGATCCTTATTGGAGAAGGAATGACACCTCAAGCAGCAACAGAAAAGGTAAAGATGGTTGTAGAAGGGATGTTCTCTACAGAAGCTATATATGGACTAGCACAAAAGGTCGGAGTAGATATGCCAATAATTGAAGGGATATATAGAGTCATAAATGACCAGTTAACTGCCCATGAAGCGGTGAAGGTACTCATGGAAAGAGAAAAGAAAAGAGAGGAATAAGGCTAATAAATGAAGAAAGGCTTTTACATACAAACATTTGGCTGTCAAATGAATGAAAGAGATTCTGAAACTATAGCAGGAATACTTTCGCAAAAAGAATTTGTAGAGGTAGACAAAAAAGAAGAAGCAGATGTGGTTATAATAAACACATGTAGTGTTAGGGAAAATGCAGACCAAAGATTCTTTGGAACTTTAGGACAATTTAAAAAAACCAAAGAAAAAAGAATAAAAGAAGATAAAGACTATATTATCTGTGTGTGTGGCTGTATGATGCAGCAACAGCATATAGTAAACAAACTTAAAGAAAGTTATCCTTGGGTAGATATTGTGTTTGGAACTCACAATATTAATAACTTTCCTAAGCTTTTAGAAATGACAATGGAAGAAAGAAAGAAACGGGCAATAAATGCAAAGGGTGGGCTATTTGAAATCTTTGAAGATGCAGAAGGCATTGTTGAAAACCTGCCTAGTAAAAGAATGTATAAGCATAAAGCTTTTGTAACAATTATGTATGGTTGCAACAACTTTTGCACTTATTGCATAGTTCCATACACTAGAGGCAGAGAAAAAAGTCGCTCCAGGATAGAAATTTTAAAAGAAATAAAAGAACTAGAAGCTACAGGTTGCAAAGAAATTACCTTACTAGGGCAAAATGTAAACTCTTATAAAGATGGAGAACTTAGCTTCCCACAATTGCTAGAATTAATAGAAAAAGAAACAGATATAAGGAGAGTAAGATTTATGACTTCTCATCCCAAGGATTTGTCAGATAATCTAATTGAAGTATATAAAAACTCTACTAATTTATGTCAGTCAATTCATCTGCCTGTTCAATCTGGAAGCACAAAGATATTGAAGAAAATGAACAGAGGATATACAAAAGAAGACTACTTGAAAATCTTATCCAAAATAAAAGAAGCAAGACAAGATATTGCAGTAACAACTGATATAATAGTAGGATTTCCAGGAGAGACAGAAGAAGATTTTGAAGAAACTTTAGACCTGGTAAGAAAAGCGGAGTTTCATACAGCTTTCACCTTTATATATTCGCCTAGAAAGGGAACCCCTGCAGAAAAATATGAGGATCAAGTGCCTGAGGAAATTAAGCATGAAAGATTTAACAGACTTGTAGAATTGGTAAATGAAATAGGTGAAAAAAAGAATAAAGAAAGAATTGAAAAAGTAGAAGAAGTATTGGTAGATGGAGTTAGCAAAACGGACAAAGAAGTTTTAACAGGACGAACCAGTCAATTTAAAACCGTAAACTTTAAAGTACCTGAGGGAGAAAGACGGGAAAAATATATAGGAGAAATAATAAAGGTTAAAATCAAAGAGACCAATACATTTTGCCTTACGGGAGAAGTTAACTAGGACATAGGTTAACTAACCATTATATAATCTTGACTTCTTAATATATTTTAGCTTATGGAAAAAAGAATAGAAAACAAATAGAGGAGAGAGCTAATAAAAGCTCTCTTTTGTTGTGAATTTCCATTGAAATGTAAGCAGGTTTATGATAAAATCTACCTGTTGACAGGTAAAAGGAGGAAAGGAATTGAAAAGTACAAAAGAGAAAATAATAGAATCAATGTATTCAATATTAACGGAGCAAGGATATGAGAACACATCCCTTAGAGAAGTTGGTGAAAAAATATCCATAAGGAAGGCTTCAATTTATTACTATTTCAAAACAAAAGAAGAAATTTTTTTAGAAGTAATAGATACATACTTCAAAAGTGTATATGAGGAAAAGTTCAAAGAATTGGAAGCTGTGAAAACAAAAGAAGAATATGAAAGCAATTTTTTGGATTTTGGGAAAGACATAATCAAGGCACTTGGTAAAAACAGTAGGGAAAGAAAATTTTTCAGTGAAATTTCAATTCAGTCGGAGAGAATCCCTAGTGTCAAAGAAAGCATAGAGGAATTTGAAAAAATGTTTGAAGAAGGCATAAAAGCATATTTGCACTATGGAATACTAATCAATGCCCTTCCAAAAGATTTTAAAATAGAAGAAACTGCACAACTTATAATGATTACAATTGAAGGCATGATGAAGAAAACATATGTAGCCAAAAACTTTGACCTAGATAAAGTTTGGGCATTTTTTGTTGATAGAGTTTTAGCTAACTAGTTTATTTGTAGAAAGGAAATATATGTTATCAAAATTTAGTGTCAAAAAACCAATGACAATTTTAGTGGGAGTAATATTAATACTAGGGCTTGGATTTTTATCATTTTCTAGATTAAAGACGGATTTATTGCCTAATATAGACTTGCCATTTGTTGTGGTTGTTACAACCTATCCAGGGGCAAGTCCAGAAAAGGTAGAAGAGACAGTAACAAAGCCTTTGGAAAATGCAGTTTCAACCGTATCAGGTATAGAAAATATAACCAGCACTTCATCTGAAAATCAGAGCATGATAATGTTGGAATTCGGATACAATACTAATATGGATTCAGCTCTAATAGAGGTTAACACCCAGATTGATATGGTGGAAGGCTATTTAGAAGATGGTGTAATTCCTCCTATGGTTATTAAGATGAACCCAGATATGATGCCTATAATGATATTAGGTGCAAGTTATGAAGGTGTGGAAATAACAGAACTTTCCGAAGAACTTTCAACTGATATTATACCTGAGCTGGAAAGGGCAGAAGGAGTAGGTGCAATAACTGGAACAGGGTTAGTTGAGGAACAACTTCAAATTAATCTTCAAAAGGACAAAGTGGATGAAATAAATGAAGAACTTGCAGGAGAGGTCAATTCACAATTAGGAACTGCAATGAACCAACTTGAAGAGGGAGAAAAAAGTCTTGCGGCTCTAAAAAAACAGTTAAACTCTCAGCTTAATGCACAAACTAGCCAATTGACCACAGAGGAAAAAAATACTATCAGCAGAATTAGTCAGATAGAAAGTGAATTACTTGAGTTACAAAGTGACAAAACCCAAGTTGAAATAAAGTTAGAAGCAAGCCCAGCCGATATAGCTTTGCAAGCTGAATTAGCACAATTAAATGTTAAGATACAAACAAACCAAGCAGAGAAACAAATATTAGAAAGCATTTTAATAGATATGTCTGCG
>CAYJJM010000005.1:0-5962 GCA_964370515.1 uncultured Oscillospiraceae bacterium
TGACCATACAACTCATTGGAACAAATAAGATTGATACATTTTTATCTGCAATTAAATCCGATAAAAACAATCTTACAATCAAGGCCGACAACCTATCAACAGGAAGTTTAGAAATGCTTTCCTCTAGAAATTCAGCAATAAATATTGATGGGATTTTGAGTATAACAAATTGCACCATCAAAGCAACTACAGAAGAAACTACTATTTCAGGAGAAGCAAACGGTATATCAGCAAGCCAAATTATTATTGATAAAAGTAATGTAGAAGCGGTTGGCGGGAAATCTTCTGATACCGCCTCTGCGGGAAGCGGCATATGGGGAACACATATTTATATAACTAACAGTACTGTAACTGCTACAACTGGGTTAGGAACAAATGAACCTGCCATTAAAGCAGACACAGGCGATTTATCCATAGAAAATAGTGTTTTGACTGCTAACACAAATACTAGCGCAGCAATGAGTCTGGATGTAGCAGAAGATATCCGTATTGGCCTTGGAAGCACCGTAAATACCCCAAAAACTTTCGGGAACAAAACCCCTCTTTTCCCTGCAGGGGCTACTGTAAAAATTAATGGCAGTGTTGTAAGTGCACCAGAGAACGGAATAGGCAACCTTGGCAGTGTGCATAAGGTTGAAGTAAGTAGCGAAGTAAGCACTGCAAGAACCATGCTTATGGATTTTTCCCACTTGCAATATCGTTCCGTACAAGGTGGAGATTACGGCATTCAAGGAGATTTGATATACCTAGGCAACCACAATAGCAACCCTGTGGGATGGCTAAAGTTAAATGAAACTGGTCTTATGTTAAGCAGAAGCGTTTCGGCCATTACCTATGATAACTTAACCACTGAAGAAAAAGCAGCAGTAAGTGGTACTTTTTCAAATCTATCAGATGGGCAAGTTACAAGCCTTGTAGGAAGTTCTTCTCGGGACGATTTGCATATAGGAGCAACAACAAGACCTACATTGACGTTAACCCGTAACGCTATACTCTTCTACACCCAGACAGACGGAAGCACTGTCGAAGGTGCTGGAACGGCTCTAGGTTCATTTTACAAAACCACAGATAAAAAAGGCGGCACTTCTTCTACTTCAGAATGGAAGTTACGAATTCAAGACACTATGAGAAGTTTTAGCGTATCTAATGTAGTGGTAAAAGGCAATACCGTTACATATGATTATGCTAATGCAAAGACAGGCGCAGGAGAATATATTTCAGCACTTATCCTTGACGATAGTGGCAAAAACATACTATACTACGGTAAAGTGTTAGATTTATCTGCTAGCCAAGTAAATAGCACAGGCAACACATTCATATTGCCTGATGAGATTGCAAATCAAAGCAGTGTAAGGTTGCAATTTATCAACGAAAAGGAAAGCGGCAGTGAAGCACCAAATATTTCCAGTGCTTTTGCAAGAGAAAGCGAAGTTGAAATAAATACAAATCCAGGGTTACCAAGAAATATTAATATAACAACTCCTACAAATGGTAGCGTAAGTACAAACCCTGAATCAGCTGCTGCTGGAGGAGTAAATGTGGCAATCACAGCCACTCCTAGTGTTGGCTATGAAGTGGATACAGTGAAAGTTATAGACTCACATGGTGGAAGTGTTCCAGTAAGCGTAACAGGCAACAGTCACACTTTCTCTATGCCAGACAAAGATGTAACAGTAACAGTAACCTTCAAGATAAAGGTGGTTCCGCCAAAGACACATAACATGATAGAAGGGACAAATCAAAGGGCGAAACAAGGAGAAAGCTTATCCTTTACTTCTGACGGAGAATATGTTGACTTCCAAAGTGTCGAGGTGGACGGCAATTCACTGGTTAGAGGAACAGATTACACCGACCGTGAAGGTAGCACTGTAATCACCTTATTGGGAAGTTATACAGAAACCCTTTCTTTAGGTGAGCATACAATCGAAATAATAAGTAGTACAGGCACAGCCACGACACAATTCACTATAACTGGGAGGACTACACCAACGCCAAACCCTACTCCAGATCCAAATGATTCGGATACTTCATCATCTACAGGTACTCCTCAAACAGGCGACAATACTGCCTTGCCGATTTTGGTCGCATTAATGCTTGCCTCAATTTTGGGAATGGGAACTATGTTTATGTTTGGGAGAAAAAAGATAGGAATAGTGAAAAAATAAACCAGAGTTATTCGTAAAGAGGTTCTGCAAGATTAGCAGAACCTCTTTTTTATAGCATGCTAAAAAAGCAAACATTATATCAAGCTTTTTCCATCTTAAAAAACATCCGATTTCAGATTAAGCCCAATCCCATCTACCCAATCTTCCATATAAGCCTCATGGGTATATACATCTCCTGTTTCCGTGTCATACCACATTAGAAAGTCTGTATTTTTGGCTCTCTTTGATTTGGCCTCTCCTAGTGATTGTTTCGTAATATATTCATCGAATTCAGTAGCAAATGCATCTATCCACACCTTGTCTGCTGAGGTGTGAAATCCACCAAAGATTCTATGCTCAACTATCACATCTCCTTTTGGATTTGGCGTTGCTCCACCCTTGCTAGTATCCCATCTTATAACTATTTTTGCACCTTCTGGTACAATTTCAGTATTTAATGTGTAAACTGTAGCTACTGCTGTAATAATGCTTCTTGCACTTTGTAAGTCCGCAGTTTCTTTTCCTTTTTCAATATATCCTGTAACACTTGGTATTGCAACTGCTGCAAGTATAGCTATAATAGCTATTACTACTATTACTTCCATTAAAGTAAAACCTCTATTACCTAACATCTTTTGTCTTTTCATTTTCTTATGCTCTTTCTTTTACTTGTATTATTTAATTACATGGCTATTTTAGCTTAACTAATATGTCTCTACCAGTTTATCAAAAATATTTTGCATTTGCAATAAAATCAAAATTATTATTGCTTACTCAAATGCTTACTCAAAATTGACAATTTCCCCTCCTTCCTATAAACTAAACACAATCAAATTTATCCCAGACAAAAGATTCATTGGAGGAAGAATTTTTAAATTCATCAGCCTTTTTCTATCCTCCAATCAAAAGAAGTTTGAAGAATATTATTTGAAACATATGATTTGAAGAATATTCTTAATATCAGCATATTCATTTGTATAAGGAGACCCATCATGAACACAAAAGAATTAGAAAAAGGAGAGCACCCATGAACACAAAAGAATTAGAAATAAGAAAACAAATTGAAGATTTAGCAGAAAAAAAGTACCAAGAATTTTCTGCTGCCTTAATACCAAACTGTCATAACATCATAGGTGTCCGAATCCCGCTTCTGAGAAAAATAGCAAAGGACATGATGAAAGACCAGCCTAGTGAAGCACTTGAATATTTCAAGAATAGTAAAGAAGTCTATTTTGAAGAGACCATGCTAAAGGGTTTCTTAGTCGGAAACATCAAGGACCTAGATTTGGCGCTTGAGTTAATCCCCCTTTATGTTCCTAAGATTACCAACTGGTCCCTGTGTGATAGTTTTTGTGTCAGCCTAAAAATCACCAAAAAGCACAAAGGTACATTTTGGGATTTTCTCAAGTCCTATTGGCAATCAGACCAACCTTATCATATCCGCTTTGCTGTAGTTATGTTCTTGGATTACTATATAACAGAAGAATATCTACAAGACCTTTTCCATATATTCGATCAAATTAAACATGAAGATTACTATGTAAAAATGGGGGTCGCCTGGGCTATTTCCATGTGCTTTGTGGCATTTCCCAAGGAAACTATGGAATATTTTAAGTCCAACAACCTAGATGATGAAACCTATAATAAAGCCCTCCAAAAAACTCGTGAATCAACCAAAGTTGATGCTTCTACCAAAGCTTTATTAAAAACTATGAAAAGGCAATAGGTTATTTGATGCAAATAAAAAACATGGGGTATTCTCCCAGCCAATTAATTGAGTTAATAGAACAGCTAGATAGTGTAGCAAGGACTTCTACCAATACCTTTGCATACAAAAAAGCCATTCTCAAAGTTGAAAGTCTAGCTTCACTGCCTCAGTTTGCTCCATACCTATCCAAAGAAGATAATGCTCGCCTTTCTATCAAATCTCCCATTCTTCCTGACAAAGAAAGATCTTTGCTCATTATAGATGGAAATCCTCAAGACGGAGAAGAGTTTTATATGAAATTTTTACTAAATTGCTTAACTATTGGCGGGTGAGCGCTCTTCGTTTTGTACTTTCTTTGTATTTTTGTTGACACCATATTGGTAGTGTAGTAGTATAAATGCAAATAAAGTCCGATCTTGGTTTGTATGGAATCAAGACATTGGGTGCCATCCGTAATTTGGTGCCTCCCGTGCTTGGAAAGGGCTTTGGTCCGTTGTTTAATGAACCGAAGTTATTGCCTTGTGCCTATAGCAAAGGAATTTACATCTCTTTGCAGTGTGCACAAATTGATTTTCAAGTTACAAAGGAGGTAATTTTTATGTCAATTTCTTATAGAGGAAAAATTGCAAGAATCAACTTAACTACAGGACAGGTTCAAACAGAAAATTTGAACTTAGACGACGCAGTCAAATTTATCGGTGGTAGAGGTCTGGGCACGAAGATGCTCTACGATGAGGGTGTTGCAAAGGTAGACCCAATGTCAGAGGCAAACAAGCTAATCTACCTTACAGGACCTATTACAGGAACAGCTGCCCCTACAGCAGGAAGATACATGGTAGTAACCAAGTCACCTTTGACTGGTATGATTGCCTCTTCCAACTCAGGTGGTGTTTGGGGTGCAAAATTAAAATATGCAGGATGGGATGGTTTAATCGTGGAAGGAAAATCCCAAAAGCCTGTGTATATTAATATCAATGATGATGAAATCAAAATCCTTCCAGCTGATGAATATGCGGGAATGAAAAGTGAAGCGTTAGACGAATGTCTAAAAGAAAAATATCCTAAGGCTTCAGTTCTATCCATTGGACCTGCAGGAGAAAATAAATCTTTGCTAGCATGTATAATGAATGACAAGGATAGAGCAGCTGGCCGTAGTGGTGTTGGTGCTGTAATGGGTAGCAAAAATCTAAAGGCTATTTCTGTTACTGCTACAGAAACTTTGGTAGCACCTACTGATGCCCAAACTCTCAAGGAAGTAAATAGTAGCTGCCTTAAGATGCTAAAAGAAAATCCTGTTACAGGAACTGGCCTTCCTACATACGGAACCGCAGTTCTTGTAAATATCATCAACAATACCGGCTCCTTCCCTACTAGGAACTGGCAGGAATCTTATTTTGAAACTGCTGATGCTACATCAGGGGAAACTCTTGTGGATACTAATTTTGTTAAACAAGGGTTCTGCCATAGATGCTCCATCGGTTGCGGAAGAGTAATCAATATTGATGGTAGAGAAGTTGGTGGCCCAGAATATGAACCATTATGGGCTTATGGAGGAAACTGCGGAGTTGATGACATTGTAGCTATAAGTGAAGCCAATTACTGGTGTAACGAATATGGGTTAGATGCGATTTCTACACCTTGTACTATAGCTGCTGCCATGGAGCTTTATCAGATAGGCGCAATCAAAGATGAGGAATGTGATGGGGTTCCTCTTGAGTGGGGCAATAGCAAAGCCATTATTGAGTGGACCAAAAGAATGGGAGAAAGCAAACTCCCTCTTGCCAAGCTAATGGCAGATGGTAGCTATCGCCTATGTGAACATTATGGACACCCTGACCTTTCTATGAGTGTAAAAAAACAAGAGCTTCCTGCATATGATCCTAGAGGAATTCAAGGAATAGGAATAACCTATGCCACAAGCAATAGAGGCGGATGCCATGTTCGTGGATATCTTATTTCTCCAGAAGTTTTAGGTCTTCCAGAGCAACTTGATCGTACAGCTACTGAAGGAAAAGCTCTTTGGTGCAAAATATTCCAAGACTTAACTGCTGTTATAGATAGTATGGGCATGTGCCTATTCTCATCTTTTGCCTTAGGTGCTCCTCAATAT
>CAYJJM010000005.1:5972-21696 GCA_964370515.1 uncultured Oscillospiraceae bacterium
ATATGCTGAGCTTCTAAACGCTGCAACAGGAACCAAGTATACTGTAGAAGAATTACTAGAAGTTGGGGAAAGAATATATAACATTGAGCGTTTGTTCAACAAAGAGGCAGGAATGAAAAAAGAAGATGACAAACTTCCAAAACGACTTCTAGAAGAGCCTATAGTTGATGGTCCTTCCAAAGGAATGGTAAGCCAGCTTCCTGTTACTCTGCCAGAATACTATGCTGTTCGTGGTTGGGTTGATGCATTCCCAACAGAGGAAACATTAAAAAGGCTAAAACTTGTTTAGTTTATAGATTTAAAATTGGCCAAGTGCATGTTATTTATTTTGTGATTACATATTCATAGAATGGAAAGGGGGGTTTATGATTGAAGTTAGGCTTTTTGCCACTTTGCGAAAAGGTAGAGAAAAAATTATAATGCTTGAACCAAATAACTACAGCATTGTTTTGGATGTACTAAATGATCTAGCTATAGACAAAGATGAAGTTGCAATTTGTCTTGTCAATGGTTTTCATCAGACAGTAAGTCACCCGGTAAAAGATAATGATGTTTTGGCTATTTTCCCTCCTGTTGGAGGGGGTTAAGTTTACTAAGGATTGGATCATTTATATAAAACCCGCAGATTACCTTTAGGCATTTCTGCGGGTTTTATACTATTTTTATTTTTCATTAACTTTATCTATTAATTTCTTAGCTTCCATCAAAGCCCCTATTGCAAATATGCTTCTTGAAAAAGCTCTATGTGTTATTTCAATAGTCTCATCTACACCTGCAATTACTATTGTGTGTTCACCTGGAATTGTTCCTCCTCTAAATGAGTGGGATATGATTTCTCTTCCATCTCCTATGCTTTCCTCCAAATCTTCTGCCAGCGTAATAGCTGTACCAGAAGGTGCATCTTTCTTTTGTCCATGATGCTTTTCAAATATTTCTATATGCCAATCTGGATTCATTTTTTCCCCAACAACCCTTAGGACTTCTCTCATCAAATTTATTCCTTGTGATGTGTTTGAAGTCAATGTAATTGGTATCTGGCTTTTGGCTTCTTGGATTTTTTCAATATCTTCTGGTGTTAAGCCAGTAGTTCCAATCAGTAATGCAGTTTTATTCCTTAGTGCGAATTCTAATGCTTTTAATGTCCCTTCCCTATGTGAAAAGTCAATTACTACAACCCTATCCCTATTTGCTGTCAAGGTTTTTTCAACACTGTCAAATGTGTCTTCTGCATTTCTATCAATTTGGGCAATTACAGTAATGTCCTCCATCTCCAAAGCCTGTTTCACAATCTCTTTGCCCATTTTTCCTTGGCTACCATTCAAAATGATATTTATCATTAATTAACTTTCTCCTTCCATTTAAGCATTGTTATATATTTTCATTAGTCTTTGTTGCTTTTTATGGATGCTCTCTCTTATCAGTTTGTTTTCCAAACAACATATATCGTCTATGATTTTCTCTTTACATTTTCATAAATTACAACAATATCATCACCCTAGATAATCCCATAATTTTTCATTTCTCTTTCAATTCTTGCCATAACCGCCTCTGAAGGAGGTGAGAGTGGCATTTTATATTCTAGTTCGCAAAGACCCATCATATTTAGTGCAGCTTTAACTGGAATAGGGTTTACATCTGCAAACATTGAGTCAATTACTGGTTTCATGTCTAGTTGCAAATTCATGGCTGTTTGCAAATCTCCTTCCAAGAAACTTCTAGACATCCTAGCCGAGTCTTTTGGAGCAATATTTGCAATAACCGATATAAAGCCTTTGCCCCCTAGGCTCATAAGTGGCACCACCATGTCGTCATTGCCTGAGTAAATTGCAAAGTCATCAGGTGTTACTCTGGAAATTTCAGCTACTTGTGCTATGTTTCCACTAGCTTCTTTAATGCCAACAATCTTTGGGTGCTGAGCTAATATTGCAACAGTTTCAGGTTCTATGTTTACCCCTGTTCTTCCAGGAACAGAATAAAGCAAACTAGGCACCTCCGATGCTTCAGCAGTTAAAATAAAGTGTTCAATTAAACCCTGTTGTGAACATTTGTTATAATACGGAGTTACTAGAAGGAGTCCATCCACTCCTGTTTTAGATACTTCTCTAGCCAAATTAATTCCATGCTTAGTATCATTGCTTCCTGCCCCAGCTACCACTGGAACCCTTCCTGCTACAACCTGCACACAGAATCTGCTAACCTCTATTTGCTCTTCATCAGTTAGTGTAGATGCTTCACCAGTTGTTCCTACAACAACGAATGCGTCTACACCTTCTTCAATCTGCCAGTTTATAAGCCTTTCAAAGCTATCAAAATCAACTGACCCATCGCTTAAGAATGGGGTTACTATGGCTACCCCACAGCCTTCAAAAATTGCCATACCTTACCTCCTATGGTTTTTTAAAATAAATTAAAAAAAGTCACATCCTACCGATGCAACTCCATACCATAAGGCAAGTTTCCACCGATAGCTCCTCCAACATATTCGTCGGGAGTCCAAGACATCTTATTGCCTTAGCCCAGGAAAACTTGGCGCCCCTTGCTTCCTTCGGCGATACTACCTTTCCTTAACTTCATAAGCTGCCGCCTCTGTTAAGTACTAATTAGGAATCGCTCCTCTATCAACTTTTCATTAAGACTAGTATATGGGTATAAGTTAGCTTTGTCAATAACTTTTTTGGTTTTTTATTCTTTTTTCTGTTTTTTATTCTTTTTTCTGTTTTTTATTCTTTTTTAATCTTATATTATTTTGGTTTCAATTTCATTTGATTTTCTTTTGACTTTTCTTTTACCTATTAGCTTTAATATATTTCTCCCATTAGCTTTAACCATATTTCCCATTGCCTACTTTAATTCTAATAGTTTCTTGTAAAAATCCAGGCCATAACTCAAGGCCTTTTCATCAAAGTCAAAAGTATCTCCATGAAGAGGTATCTTCGTTCCTATTCCCAAGAAAAAAAAGAATATTGGTCCCTTTTCAGCATAAAAAGAAAAATCTTCTCCTGTCATGGAGGGTTCTTCCAAAACCGTTACTTCATCTTCATATTTATCTATTATTAAATTAAATAAAGACTCATCATTTAGCAGTGCGGGATAACCTTCTCCTATTTTGATGGTAAACTTACATCCTGTTTCTTTGCTAATTTCATTTGCTATTTCATTAAGCCTTTTGGCCATAAAATTAAAAGTTTCCATATCAAAAGCTCTTAATGTTCCTACCATAAAAGTACCTGCACTAATGGCATTACCTACTGTTCCGCTAGTTAGTTTGCCAAATTTTAATAATCTATATTTTTCAGCAGGAACCTCCTTTGCTTCCATATCATAAGCATCTAACAAGAACCTTGCCCCTGCAACCATTGCATCCTTTCCTTTGTCAGCTCTGGCAACATGTGAACTGAGTCCTTCAACCTCAACAGTTATAAAGCTAGCCCTGGCCATCATAGGCCCTGGTCTTGCTCCTATGGTTCCCACCGAAAGATCCGGCCACAAATGGGTTCCATAGGTTCGTTTTATTTTGTACTCTTCAAAAACCCCACTATCACAAATGGCTTTTGCCCCTCCTGTGCTTTCCTCTGCAGGCTGGAAAATAAGCATAACATTATTCTCTGGTTTTTCCTCTATCTGATCTAGGTATTCAGCAAATACCAAAAGTATTGCCATATGCCCATCATGCCCACAGGCATGCATCTTTCCTTTATTAGTAGATTTATATTCATGAGTATTTTTTTCTTCAATTGGTAGGGCATCCATATCAGCTCTATATGCTACAGTTTCAGCTTTGGAAAAATCAAAGTATGCTGCCACTGAGCTAGTAGCTGGATATATAAGTTTGCAGTTAAGTTTTTTTAATTTATCCACTATATAATCAAGAGTTAAAGGAAGTTCCTTGTCAAGCTCTGGAATTTTGTGTAAGTCCCTTCTATATTTCCTTAACCTTTCTAGTTCATTTCCTACTGTTAGATTTTCCATAATTTCCACCTTTCAAAACATTTACTTTCTATTCATATTATCTATTTTTTATAGATAATTTGCAAGAAAAATTTCCTCTATATTTTCTAATATTTCTCATTTGTTTTTCCTTTAACATCAATAATTTAAAATGATTGTAGAATTTTGAAAAAAGAATAAAAAACTAATATAATATGATCCTTAAATGCGACTAACCTCACTTGTATTTGCATATAATAATTTCATATGTTATTATTTTATTTAAAGGTTACTGTTTTTCTTCATCTAGTCAATGCATATATATACAAAAATCATATGGTAACCTATAGATATAAAAGTTGCATTAGGTAAATCAAACTGAAAGGAATCAAAATGGACGCATATGAAATAATCAAGTATATTAGTGAATCAACTAAGAAAACCCCTGTTAAACTTTATGTTAAGGAAAATTCACCTGTTGAATTTCCAAATTGCAAAGTATTCGGGACTGGAGATAAAATAGTCTTTGGAGATTGGTCAGATATAGAACCTGTTTTGAACTCTAACAAGGATAAAATTAAAGACTTTGTAGTTGAAAACGACTGTAGAAATAGTGCAATTCCATTATTAGATACAAAAAATATTAATGCTAGAATAGAGCCTGGTGCTATGATTCGGGAGCAAGTAGAAATTGGGGATAATGCTGTAATTATGATGGGTGCAATCATAAATATTGGTGCAGTAATTGGTTCTGGAACCATGATAGATATGGGTGCAATTTTGGGAGGACGGGCAACTGTTGGTAAGAATTGTCACATAGGCGCAGGGGCGGTTCTTGCTGGTGTAATCGAACCTCCAAATGCTTCTCCTGTTATCATTGAAGACAATGTATTAATTGGAGCAAATGCTGTAGTAATAGAGGGAGTTCGCATTGGAGAAAATTCTGTAGTGGCTGCCGGCTCAATTGTAATAGAGGATGTTCCTCCTAACAGTGTTGTTGCTGGTGTTCCCGGCAAAGTAATTAAAGAAAAAGATGAGCAAACTGCTACCAAAACAGAGCTTATGGACGCATTAAGAAAACTCTAACATTATTATAAGGAGCCTACCATGAAGAAAACTCTACCTTTTGACAAGGCACAATTAGAAAAAATAATCAAAGAGCATCCTACTCCTTTTCATATATATGACGAAAAGGCAATCAGGAATAACTTGGAAAAAATAAATAAAGCCTTCAGTTGGAACAAAGGTTTCAAGGAGTATTTTGCCGTAAAGGCTTTGCCTAATCCTGACATTCTAAGAATACTAAAAGACATGGGTTGCGGCACTGACTGTGCTTCACTTACGGAATTAATCCTAAGCAACCATGTTGGAATTGTTGGAGAAAACATTATGTTTACTAGCAACGAAACTCCTGCTGAAGATTTTATCTATGCAAAAAAAATTGGAGCCATTATCAACTTAGATGACATTAGTCATATTGAATTTTTGGAAAAACATTGTGATATTCCCGATACAATCTGCTGTAGGTTTAACCCTGGAGGAGATTTCACTTTAACTAATAACATAATGGGGCACTTAACAGATTCTAAATTTGGAATGACAAAGCCCCAGCTATTTGAAGCCTTAAAGACACTCAAAGAAAAGGGTGTTAAGAATTTTGGTATTCATGCCATGCTAATGAGCGCAGACCTGTCCAAGGATTATTACCCTGCATTAGCAAGAACTTTATTTAATCTTGCCATAGAAATAAAGGAAACCTTGGATATACAAATTAGCTTCTTGGATTTTGGAGGTGGTATTGGAATCCCTTACAAGCCAGAGGAAAATCCTGTAGACATTTTGGAAGTTGGGAATGAGGTACGAAAGGCCTATGAAGAAATAATATCCCCAACTGGAATGGAAATATCAATATTTGCCGAAATGGCTAGGTTTGTAACAGGACCATATGGATATTTAGTAACCAAAGTAATTCATACAAAAAATATTTATAAAAACTACCTAGGAGTAGATTCCTGTTCCTGTAATCTTATGAGACCTGCAATCTATGGCGCCTATCACCACATTACGGTAATGGGCAAAGAAAATGCCCCGAATACTCATACCTATGATGTAACAGGTTCGCTTTGCGAGAATAATGATAAATTTGCAATAGACCGGGATTTGCCCGAAACAAAAGTCGGTGATATTTTGGTAATTCACGATACTGGTGCTCATGGCTATTCAATGGGTTATAACTATAACGGCAGATTAAAGAGCGCTGAGATTCTACTTGAACCAAATGGCTCAAGTAGATTAATAAGAAAAGCTGAGACCCCAAAAAACTATTTCTCAACACTTATTGATTTAAACCCAGGCTTAGAAGATCTAATTTAGTTATTTCTTACATAAGTTCTTTCTTACAGAAGTTCTTTCATAGATAAAAGTTCTATGCCACCATCTTTGAGCACTTTTACCGCTTCTTCTGTTTTGTCAACTCTAAATATAATTACAGCATTATTATTTATGGCTTTCATAAATGAGTAAATATATTCAATACTAATATTGGCATCATTCAAAAGCTCTGCCGCACGGTCAAGTCCGCCAGGGGAATTACTGATTCCTAGAGCAATTACCTCTGTAACACTTGCCGCAAATCCTTCCTCCTTGAGGGCCTTTATGGCTTTTTCTTCGTCATCTACTATGCAACGAAGAATGCCAAAATCTGCAGTATCTGCAATGCAAATGGCTTTCATATCTACTCCTGAGTTTGCAAGCACTTTGGTGAAAGCCGCTAGTCTTCCGGGTCTATTTTCCACATATACGGATATTTGATTTACTAACATAATTTCCTCCTTATTTTAAGTTTCTCTTATCTTCAACTCTAACTGCTTTGCCCACACTTCTTGGTAATGTTCCCTCGTTTAAGAAAGTAAGCTTGGCCGATATGCCTAGTATAGATCTTAGTTCATGATTTACTTTACCTTTTAAATTTTCAATAAATTTAATATTATCAAAAGCAAGTCCTTCTGCAAGTTCAATCATAATTTCAAAGGTATCTGAATTATTTACCCTATCCACAATTATTTTGTAGTTCATAGTAAGTTCATCAAATTTTGCTATTACAGTTTCTATCTGAGTCGGGAACACGTTTACTCCGCGTATAATAAGCATATCATCTGTTCTGCCCATAACTCTACTCATTCTAATATTGGTTCTGCCACAATCACAAGGGTCGTCCATTAGGTATGCAATATCTCTTGTTCTATATCTTATTAAAGGAATTCCTTCTTTTCCAATAGTAGTAAACACAAGCTCTCCCTTTTCTCCATGAGGCAAAACTTCAAGGGTGTCTGGGTCAATTATTTCTGGTATGAAAAAGTCCTCGTTTATGTGAAGTCCGTTTTGCATTTCGCAGCTGTTGGAAACTCCAGGCCCTAATATTTCACTTAAGCCATATATATCATGAGCTCTGATATTCAGCCTTTTTTCGATTTCTTTTCGCATTTCTACAGTCCATGGTTCAGCACCAAAAATTCCTGATTTAATGGACATATCTTCTATGGACATATCCGGACTTTTTTCTATAGCTTCTGCCAAGGTTAAAGCATATGACGGAGTGCAGCAAAGGACTGTGCTTTTAAAGTCTTTCATAAGTAAAATTTGCTTTTCTGTATTTCCACTACTCATAGGAATTACGGAAGCCCCTACATATTCCGCCCCTGCATGTGCACCTAGTCCTCCTGTGAAAAGTCCATATCCATAAGCAACTTGAACTACAGAGCTGGCATCTCCTCCAGACATGACAAGACATCTTGCAAAGCATTCAGCCCAGTTATCCAGATCTTTCTTTGTATAACCTACTACTGTTGGCTTGCCTGTAGTCCCTGATGATGCGTGTATCCTAACAATTTCACTAAGGGGTGTAGAGAACATTCCATAGGGATAGTTGTCTCTCAAGTCATCTTTGTAAGTGAAAGGCATTTTCTTTAAATCGTCCAAAGTTTTAATATCTTCTGGAGCAATACCTGCCTCTTGCATTTTTTGTCTATAGGGCGCAGATTTTGTGTAAACTCTTTTTACTGTTTCTTTGAGTTTTGCCAGCTGAATTTCATTCATCTTGGATCTTTCAGCACATTCCATTGGTTTATTCCAAATCATTTTCTTCTCCTTCTTAAATATCTAATTTCGCTTAGCAATATGTATAATCTTGTTTTTCCCTCTTCTTCGAGAATGGCATATCCTTATTTCCAGACAATAAGGGTTCTAATTATTACTTTATAGCTGCTAATTATTACTTTGCACCCTTTGCATTGTGTGATTTTATATCCAATCCATAGGGGTCAATTATTACTTTATGGCTGCTAATTATTACTTTGTAGGTGATAATTATTCTTTTGCTTCTCTACCCATTTGAAAGGCCTTTTTATTTAGGTCTACAAAGGCGGCTTTCACATTTTTTTCTATTTGCTCTATCCATATCTTTTCTTCAAAAGGAAGACTAGTTGATAGGGCTCCTAACAAAGCTATATTTACTGCCTTTCCGTTTCCACACTCCAGCGCAATTTTAAGAGCGTCTATAATTCTAACTCCCGGAATATTTGCTTTAAAGTATTCTTCTAGATTTTCAGGATATTTTGTCGCACCTATTATTACTGGCATAGGGTTTATTTCCTGCCTATTAATAAACATTGTTCCTCCCTTTTTTAAATATGGGACATATCTATATCCTTCTAGCATTTCAAATGCCAAAATAACATCTGCTTCACCTTCATCTATTATAGGGGATGCCACTGTATTTTCGCTTATTCTCACATGGGTAACAACACTTCCTCCCCTTTGGGCCATTCCATGAACTTCTGAAAGTTTTACATCATATCCTTTTTCCAAGGCGATATTTCCCAAGAGAACACTTGCAAGCAAGGTTCCTTGGCCGCCTACTCCTACTATCAGTATATTTAAATCTTTCATTTATTTGCCCTCCTTAATTGCATCAAATGGACATACCTTTACGCACAGCCCGCATCCAACACATCTTTCTTTTATTATTACAATTTCCTCACCTTGCTTCTCTATTGCAGGGCAACCGATTTGCATACATTGCTTGCATTTCTTGCAGTCTTCTGTAATTTTGAATTTAGTATCAGTTGGTTTAATTATTAAAACGCAAGGCCTTTTGGTTATAATTACTGAAAGTTCGTCTCTTTCGCTTTCTTCCTTTATTATTCTTTCTAGGTCTTTTAATTCAAATGGGTCTACTTCTACAATATTTTTTATGCCTATGCTTTGGCAAAGGGTTTTGATGTCTATGTGCGGAGCAGGCTCGCCCTTTGCATTAAATCCAGTGGATGGATTGTGTTGGTGCCCTGTCATTCCTGTAATTCTATTATCTAGTATCATCACAGTGCCTTTGCAGTCATTGTAGTACATATTTATTATTCCTGTAATTCCAGAGTGGAAGAAAGTTGAGTCCCCTAATACTGCCACCACATCTTTTTCCATCTGTCTTCCGCCTGCCTTGGCAAAGCCGTGTGCCATGCTAATGGAAGCGCCCATGCATAGGCAAGTGTCCATAGCTGATGTTGGAGGCAATGAACCTAGTGTATAACACCCTATGTCCCCTGTAACTATTTTCTTTAACTTTCTAAGTGTGTGGAAAACTCCTCTATGAGGGCAGCCTGCACACATTAACGGTGGCCTCCCCGGAGCATTCTCAATTTCATAATGCTCTTCCACTGGCTTTCCAAAGGCCGTTTTTATTCTATTAATTGAGTATTCGCCTTGTATTCCAAGTAGGTCTTTGCCCGAAACTTCCAGTCCAAGAACTTTTACCTGTTCTTCAATAAATGGCTCTCCCTCTTCCATAACATAAAGTTTTTTTACTGTGCTAGCAAATTTTTTGATAAGCTCTTTTGGTAAAGGAAACACATTTCCTAGCTTTAGCACAGATGCTTCTGGCATTGCTTCTTTTACATATTGATAACATATTCCTGATGTAATTATACCAATCTCGCCATTTCCCTCTTCAATTCTATTAATTTCAAAGTTATTGCTATCCTTCGCAAATGTCTTTAATCTTTCTTCTTGAACTACATGTAGCTTTCTTGCCATTGCAGGCATAGCCACATATTTTTGCATATTTTTTTCGTAAGGCTTGATTTCAATTTCTTTAGGTTCTTCAATGGTTACAACACCTCTGGAGTGAGAAATTCTAGTATGCGATCTTACCAAAACAAGGGTGTCATATTTTTCGCTAAGTTCAAATGCTAGCTTTAAGTAGTCTTTGCACTCTTGAGAACTTGCAGGCTCAAGCATAGGCACGCCTGCGCTTCTTGCATAGAACCTTGAGTCTTGTTCGTTTTGGCTAGAATGGCATCCATTGTCATCTGCAACAATTGCAACGGTTCCTGCATTTATTCCTGTATATGCTACAGTAAAGAAAGGATCTGCGGCAACATTGAGTCCTACATGTTTCATGCAAGAAAGTGCCCTTGCGCCTGATATTCCTGCGCCTATGGCAACTTCCATCCCCACCTTTTCGTTAGGTGCCCATTCCACGTGAATTCTTTCATATTTTGCAGCATTTTCTGTAATCTCCGTACTTGGCGTTCCAGGATAGGATGACACTACTTTTACCCCTGCTTCGTAGGCACCTCTGGCAAAGGCCTCATTTCCCAACATTACTTCTTTTTTCATTTATATCCCCTTTCCAATTTCTATATAATATATTTTGGTTTTTCCTTTACATTTTTCAAGTTTTACTCTCTTCCCTTTTTAGTTAACTAATGCACCTTATTTTTTCTAGTTATAGTATTGAATTTTTAATTCCACCAAATTTACTTTGCCTTTTAAACTGCCTTCTTACGATCTGAGTTAAGTTACTTTTCGCCTTACCTTCGGCCCTAGGCAAATTTCCTTTTCACCATAGGATTACTTTAACAATTATTATCTAAGGTCTGTTACTCTTTTGGCTTTTCCCTCAAACCTTGGAAGGGTTCCTGCCGAATATAAGGTTACTTTGGCATCTACCAGCAAGGTTGAGCGTAGTGAATGTTGTATTTTCTTTCTTAGGTCATCTAGTTCTCTGTAGTCATTTAACAATTCTTCTTTGTTAAATTCAACTTTGACCTCTAGCTTATCCATAAAGCCTTCTTTGGTAACTATAATTTCATAGAATGGATTAACTTCTGGAATTGCCATTAATACAGACTCGATCTGTGATGGGTACACATTTGTAGCCTTTATCACTAACATATCATCTGTTCTACCTTTTACTTTTTCCATTCTAATTGAGCTTCTTCCGCACTGACATTTTTCATCTATTAAAGTTGTAATATCTCTAGTTCTGTATCTTAAAATCGGGAAGCCTTCCTTGGTCAGTGAGGTAAAAATGATTTCCCCTTCCTCTCCTATTGGAATTTGCTCTAATGTTTCAGGATCAATTATCTCAGGCAAAAAATGGTCTTCTGCAATGTGCATTCCTACTTGCTTGTAGCATTCTCCAGATACTCCAGGGCCTATCACCTCAGAAAGGCCATAGTTTTCTGTAGCTAATATTCCCAGTTGACTCTCGATTTTTGCTCTCATTTCGGCAGTATGGCCTTCTCCACCAAACAGTGCCAGCCTTAATTTGATTTTACTTTTGTCTATTTTTTTCTTTTCAATTTCATCTGCTAGATATAAGGCATAGGAAGGTGTTGCAATAAGAATTGTGGTTTCTAGGTCTTCCATCATCATTATTTGTCTCTCTGTATTTCCCGAGGAAATTGGAACTACCAATGCACCTAGATTTTCCATTCCATAATGAAGTCCAAATCCACCTGTAAACAGCCCATACCCAAATGCGATTTGCACCACATCTTCCGGAACTGCTCCTGCTGCACAGACTACTCTAGTTACAACCTCCGACCACATTTCTATGTCTTTTTTTGTGTATCCTACTATTTTTGGTTTCCCTGTTGTGCCAGAAGAACCATGAACTCTTACTATATCTTTTTTTTCAGCAGCAAACATCCCCATAGGGTAGTTGTTCTTTAGGTCTTCTGCAGTTGTAAATGGTATATGTTTTACATCTTCTAGGGATTTGATATGTTCTGGTTTTAGGCCTATTTGGTCAAATTTTGTTTTATAAAGTGGAACTTTATTGTAGCATCTTTCTACGGTTTCCTTAAGCCTTGCCAGTTGGATTTGACTTTTTTCTTCTCTTGTTGCACATTCCATTTTGGGGTTCCAAATTATATGTTCCATTTCCGCCTCCTTCATTCATAGGTAAAGCTTTAATCTTCACCTTAATAGATTACCATAAATTAAATTTCTTTTAAAGTTTCTGCCATATTCTTATGTCTTTTTTTTCTGATTTTTAATATTATCATAAGCCCTACTCCCACACCTGCCGATGCTGCTGCTATTATAAATGCCGGAGCCATAAGGTCTATGTTTTCTGCTGCAAGGTTTTTGTAATATCCTGCAATTTGAGATGACACTATTGCACTTACTCCAAATCCCATAAGAACAATTCCGTAATTTGTTGCCATATATTTTGGCCCAAATGTATCCGCTGTTAAAGCAGGAAAACTTGTAAGAAGTCCTCCATAGAAGAATCCTATTCCTCCTATTATGGCAAAGATTAAATATCCTTGTGCTAGCGGCACCAAGAAAGATAAAATTCCCGAACCTGCAAGCAATATCATAATGGTGTTTATTCTTCCTATTTTATCTGAGATAATTCCCCAGAACAATCTTCCTACTGCGTTAAATACAGAAATTAACAGAACTCCTATAGCTGCTGTTTCTGCCAGTCCCTTGGCTACAGCAATTGGTTTGGCAAAGCCTAACAACATTAATCCTCCCATGCAGCCTAGCATAAAGGTAAATATTATCAGGTAAAACTCAGGCTTTTTCATCATTTCTTTGGACGAGTAGCTTGTAATTGTTATGTTTGATGATGACTTTACTTGCTCAACTTCTCCTTCTTTTGGTGATGACATTATAAATCCGCTACTTGTGCAAACTATGAAAAATATTATACTTAGAGTTATAAAAGTTCCTTGCTCTCCAAC
Organism: uncultured Oscillospiraceae bacterium; assembly: GCA_964370515.1. Taxonomy (GTDB): domain Bacteria; phylum Bacillota; class Clostridia; order Peptostreptococcales; family Anaerovoracaceae; genus CAYJHC01. The sequence goes on from CAYJJM010000005.1 coordinate 18,935, forward strand.
TCCTACACCTCCAAAGTATCCAATCAGCATTTCTATTACGGGAGTGAATATTATTCCGCTTGAGCCAAGGGCTGCAACTATAATTCCTGTAACTAGGCCTCTTCTCTTTGGAAACCACTTTTGTGCACAAGAGATACTTGGAGCATAACAAAACCCTGCTCCCATACCTCCTAAAATTCCATAAGTAAGCCATATTAGCCAAGGTGTTTCTGGGGTTACAAATCCAGTAAGTAAAAATCCTACTGACAAAAATATGCTACCCGTAACTAAAGTTACTTTGGTAGAAAATTTTTCTTCTACCTTGCCACCAATCAATCCGCCAACCCCAAGCATTGCAAGAAGCAAAGAAAAAGACAAGCTGGCTCCCGAATTATCCCCATTAAAAATATTCTGTGCTATTCCTTCTTGGAAAATGCTCCATAGGTTTCCTACACCTACACATAGCTGTATCAGCACAGCTGCAATGATTACATAATACCTCTTTTTTGAATTCATCGTATACCTCTCTTTTCTTTACTTTGATATTTGGCAAGGATTGCCTCTCTTGAACTTTTGGTTTTTCCATCTCTCCATTTAGCTATGGTCCCAACCAAGTTTAGCCTCTCAAATATCTTCTCAAAATAATACATTAATAAAAAAAAACTGCTTGTGGTTGTTTAAGCCACAAGCAGGTAATTATCTAAAAAATTTGGATATTATCTCTGTCTTAAATCAACCACACGAAAAATTGCCTTTACCAAAAAAGTAAAAGCTAAAATATCCATAAAAGTATACACTTATGAAATTTTTCGTACTGGTCAATAACGACATTTGTTTCTCCTAAATTTAATAATTGTAATTTCAAAACTACCAAAAGTATGACAGGTTTTTTTACTTATGTCAAGTTTTTTATTTTAATTATTTTTTTAATCTTTTTTTAAATTTATTTTATTTATTTTTTGGCTATACTTTTGACTATACACTCTAGCATTGATCTGTCATATTCTATTGAATTTTTCTACCATAATTATTGAATTTTCAATGTTTATTTTAGGCCGCTAATGTATATTTTAATCTGTAGTGTATGTTTTAATCTGCTTTATTAATCTTATCCATAAGCTCTTTGAATTTTGGCAATGCCTTTTCTATGGTTTCATGGCTAACACAATATGCTATTCTCACATAACCCGGGCAAGCAAAGGCTCTTCCTGGCACTAGTAAAATATTATATTCCTTGGCTAAAGCACAAAACTCTCTTTCATCGGAAAGTGGCGATTTTACAAAGAGGTAAAATGCTCCTTCTGGCTTTACACATTCATATCCGATTTCAGTAAGACCATTATATAAGGTTTTTCTATTTTTATCGTATCCTGCAACATCTGTTTTAGCATTTAAGCATTTGCTAACCATTTTTTGTGCGATAGATGGAGCATTTACGAATCCTAATATTCTTGTAGCTATCCCTAATCCTGCTATTACATCATTAAAATCAGATACTGTATTAGGAACTGTCAGGTAACCTATCCTCTGTCCTGGAATAGACAAAGATTTACTCCAAGAATAGCCGATTATTGTATTGTGGTAATAGTTAGGTATGAAAGTTACTGCTTTGCCATCATAAACCAATTCTCTATATGGCTCATCTGAGAACAGGTAAATATGAGTGTTATATTTTTTTTCGGCTTTATCTAATATTGTACCAATTCCCTTAATAGTTTCTTCGCTATATATAACTCCACTTGGGTTATTTGGATTATTTATTATAACTACTTTTGTTTTTTCAGAAATCATTTTTTCAAACTCTTCTAGGTTAAGTTGAAAGTTTTCTGTATTAGGAGGAACTATAACAAGGTTTCCATTATAGTTGTCTATATACTTACCATACTCTGCAAAATATGGAGCAAAAGCAATAACTTCGTCTCCTGGGTTCAAAAGCGTTTTGAAAAGAATATTTATTCCTCCTGCTGCCCCTACTGTCATTGCAATATTTCCCTCTGTATAGTCTGTTCCATGTATTTTATTAAGATGCTTTGAGATTTCTGCTCTTACACTAGGGTACCCTAAGTTTGGCATATAACCATTTATACTTGCTGACTCTTCCTCAAGAACTTTAGTTGTAGCCTCTTTAACCTCCAAGGGTGCAGGAAAGTTTGGGTTACCTAGACTAAAGTCAAAGACGTTTTCTCTCCCATACAATGCCGCCAACTTATTTCCTTCTTCAAACATGGCTCTAATTGCCGAATCACCATTTATATGTTCTATCATTTTACTTGAAATCATTTTCTATCCTCCTATACACCTAAGCATTATACCATATTCCTATCACTCACTCCATAAAATTTTGTTTACACTTTTCAAATTTTGTCTTTTTCAAATTTTGTCTTTGTCTTTGCCCAGTTTTAAGAATTTTGGCTTTGTCGAATTTTGAGAATTTTATCTTTTGTTTCTTGGATTTTTTAGTTCCGATTTCTCGATTTTTTTAGTCCTGATTTTCTCAGGAACCTTTTTATCCATTTTTTTTGCGGACTCCTTTTAATATTCTCTTGTATCAAAAAAAAGACAAAGAATTATTACTTTTATTATTGACATTTTTTTAACAACTTGTTATCATTAACTTGTAGCTATTGATAATTGTTTAACAATTTCATCTCTGCATTTTTGCAAAGCTATATTTTAGAATAATCACATTAAAGAAAGGATACATTATCATGAGTAGATTTACATTACCAAGAGACATTTATTACGGAAACGGAACATTAGAAGAACTAAAAAATATCAAAGGC
>CAYJJM010000005.1:21706-23086 GCA_964370515.1 uncultured Oscillospiraceae bacterium
GTTGGTGGTGGGTCAATGAAAAAATTCGGATTTTTAGATAGAGCTGTAGCTTATCTAGAAGAAGCTGGAATGGAAGTTGAATTATTTGAAAATGTAGATCCAGATCCATCAGTTGAAACTGTAATGGCAGGGGCAGAAGCTATGAGAAAATTCCAACCAGATTGGATAATATCAATGGGTGGTGGTTCTCCAATAGACGCCGCAAAAGCTATGTGGGCATTTTATGAATACCCAGAAACTACATTTGAAAGCCTTTGTATCCCATTTAACTTCCCTACATTAAGAACAAAGGCTCGCTTTGTAGCAATTCCATCAACATCAGGAACAGCTACAGAAGTTACTGCTTTCTCAGTAATAACTGATTACGCAAAGGGTGTTAAATATCCTTTAGCAGATTTCAACATCACTCCAGATGTAGCTATAGTGGATGCTGAAATAGCTGAAACTATGCCACCTACTCTAGTTGCACATACAGGGATGGATGCTTTAACACACGCATTTGAAGCCTATGTTTCAACTCTTAACTCAGATTTTACAGATCCATTGGCACTAAAAGCTATTGAAATGGTATTTGATAACCTAGAAGCTTCTTACGCTGGCGATAAATTAGCCAAGGAAAAAATGCACTATGCTCAATGTTTAGCTGGTATGGCATTCTCAAATGCTTTGTTAGGTATAGTTCACTCAATGGCACACAAAACTGGTGCTGTGTTCTCAACTGGCCACATTCCACACGGCTGTGCAAATGCTATGTATCTACCATTTGTAATTCAATATAACAAGAAAAATGCAGCAGCAAGATATGCTCAAATTGCAAAATATTTGGGAATAGCAGGCAATAGCGATGAAGATTTGACAGCAGCTCTAATAAAGAAAATCGATGATTTAAATGTGAAATTAAGCATTCCTAGAACAATGCAAGAGTTTGGAATTAATGAAGAAGAGTTTTTAGAAAAACTACCTACTTTTGCGGAACTTGCTGTAGGCGATGCTTGTACTGGTTCAAACCCTAGACCAATCACTCCAGCAGAAATGGAAGAACTGTTCAAAAATTGTTTCTATGGAACTCCTGTTACAATCTAGCATTCAAGAAATCTTTCATATACAACACACAGTAAAAAGACAGGCCAAGGCCTGTCTTTTTCTTTTTATTAATATTTTCTGATTCAGTCTTTGTGTTTCCTATTTAAGATACACAACTGGTTTGATTAAGTTTGCTGGCTTGTCTTTCATAAGCATTATAGCTTCCTCTACTTTATCCAATCCATCAAATTTGTGAGTTACAAGTTTTGCAGGATCTAAACGACCTGCTTTAACCATAGCTAGCAATCTTTCCATTTGTCTACGACCTCCTGGCATAAGACCTCCAACTATTTTTTT
>CAYJJM010000006.1:0-4237 GCA_964370515.1 uncultured Oscillospiraceae bacterium
AATAAATTCTACACTTTTAATAGAAAAAATGAAGAATTCCAAAAACTGCTTGACGAAGAATATGAAAGATATCAAAGTGGTAAGACAGAAGGTGGATTTAGTAACTATATTGCAAGTAAAAAATTTGAATCCAGTGCAGAACTAGAGGGAGTTTTGTCTGCAGAACATATCGAAGAAATGGCAAAAGCAAGGGAAATATTCTTTGATGAGAAAGAAAGAAACAGGCAAGATGGAACCAATCAAAATGAAGGAAGGCAAAAGCGGCAACTGCCACCGGCAAGGGCAGAAGAAAGCTTAGAAGGACTAGATAAAAAGGCAAGGAAAAAAGCCAAGAAAGAAATGGCTAAAGAAGAGAAGAGTGGAATTGCAGGAAAAATAGTGATAGGAATATTGTTTGCGTTTATTCTGGCACTAATTGCTGTGTTGGTGATTAAGTTTGTAGCACCAACCAGCCCAATGGCAGAAATGATAGATGAATTTGCGCTCAAAATCCTAGAAATTTTTAGGTAATAGAGGAGGAAAAGAATGAAAAAAAAGGTGACAAAAACTGAACGAAAAGTAGGTGCGATTCAATACATAATTGCGGTTATATTAATAGTCGTAGTAGGTTTATTTGCACTAGTTGGAGTTATGACGGACTTTTTGTGGTTTCAAGAATTAGGCTATATTAGTGTATTTTTCACTAGACTTATTGCTATGCTACAAATAGGAGTTCCTATATTTGTAGTTGTTGCGATACTATCGTTCATTTACTTGAGAGCATTAAAGAAAAACTACTTTAAAAAATTCGGCGACAGTGCTGTTGAAGAAAGTGGCAAAAAAACAATTGGTAAAATAACAATAGGTCTTGCCTTGGTAGTAGCTCTTGTGACAGCTATTGTATTTACAGTTTCATTATGGTTTGAACTCTTAATGATGACTAATAGCACAAGCTTCGATTTGAAAGATCCTATTTTCAATCTGGATATATCATTCTATATATTCCAACTAGATTTTTGGACTAAATTAAATGGACTTCTAATAATTTTCTTGTTGTTATATATTGCTATGACAGTTATATATTATTTGATACTTATGTCTTTCAAGAAACCAAGTACATTTGAAAATACAGAAACCTTTAAAGAAGAAGAAAAATTCACAGGAGGAGACTTTAAAGAAAAAGAAAGAAACAATCCATTTAAAAACACACCTTTTGGAGATGCGTTTGGAAAGGCTTTTGAAGGATTTGGGAATAGAGCGCCAAGAAGGCCATCAGCAGGAGAAAATTCAGCAAATGAAACATTTAAGGGAATATTATCTATTGCAAAAGGACAGATAATAGTAATTGGGTCAGTAATATTTTTAATGATAGCTGCAAACTTTTTCTTGAGACAGTTTGAATTACTGTTTACATCTTCTGGGGTTGTTCATGGACCTGGATACACTGAGGTAAATGTAACTCTTTGGATGTATAGAGCATTGATGGTAATCGCTGTTTTTGGCATTATTGGATTAGTCATTGCTGTTAAGAAAAATAGAATAAAACCTGTAGTAATAGTACCAATTTTGATGGTTGTAGTTGCAGGATTAGGAACGGCAGCAGATTTTGCAGTTCAAAGACTGATAGTTACACCAGATGAATTAAATAAAGAGAGAGAGTATTTAGAAAGTAATATTGAATATACACAATATGCATATGATTTAGATGAAGTTACAATAAAAAGCTTTGGTGCAACAACTGACCTTACAAGTGAAGATATTGCAGCAAATTCGGCTACAATTGACAATATAAGGATTAATGATTATGCACCTGCAAAACAGTTTTATATACAAACAGAAAGTATTAGACAATATTATACATTCAATGATGTAGATGTGGATAGATACATGATTGATGGAGAGTATACTCAAACATTTTTAGCCACTAGAGAAATTGATGAAGAAAAGATAACGGACACATGGCTTAACAGGCACATCAAATATACTCACGGATATGGTATTGTAATGTCTAGGGTTAATGAAGTTACCCCGGCAGGACAACCAGAAATGATAGTAGGAAGCATACCGCCAAGTTCAACATCAGAAGAAATAGAAGTTACAAGGCCAGAGATTTATTTTGGAGAGTTAAGTAACAACTATAGTGTTGTAGGAACTAATGAAACAGAATTTGACTATCCGGATGGAGATAGCAATAAGTACACGGAATATGAGGGAAGTGCGGGAATAAAATTAAACCTATTAAATAGATTACTATTTGCAATAGATGAAAGAAGCTTGAATATATTGGTTTCTTCAAATATAGATAGTAAATCTAAAATAATTGTTAATAAAAATATTATGGCAAGAGTTGAAAAAATAATGCCTTACCTTGAGTATGAAAACGACCCATATATGGTTGTGATAGATGGGAAATTATATTGGGTTATTGATGCTTACACATCAAGTTCTAAATTCCCATACTCAGAACCTTATAATGCGGAAATGGGAACAAACTATATTAGCAACTCTGTAAAAGTTGTTATAGATGCATATAATGGAGATACTAACTACTATGTAGTAGATGAAGAAGATCCAATTGCATTAACCTTACAAAAAATATACCCTGACTTGTTTAAAGATGCGGATGAATTATCAGATGAACTTAAAGCACACTTAAGATATCCTGCAGAATTATTGCAAATACAAGCTGAGATATACAAAAGATATCATATGGATGATGCAAATGTATTCTATCAAAACGAAGATGTTTGGGATATTGCAAAAGAAGTTTATGGAACAGAAGAAGCAACATATATGACTCCAAACTACTATATATTGAATCTTCCAGGCGAAGCAAATCCAGAATTTATTAACTCCATACCATTTACGCCAAAGGATAAGAGGAATTTAACAGGCTTAATGATGGCAAGAAATGATGGGGAGAACTATGGAGAACTGGTGTTGTTCCAACTTCCAAAGGACAGAGCAATAGACGGACCTGAGCAAATAGAAGCTAAGATTAACCAAGATACTGAAATTGCAGCTGATTTCACACTTTGGGAATCAGCGGGAACGACTTATACTAGAGGAAATATGTTTGTTGTTCCAATTGAAGATTCGCTTCTATATGTAGAACCAATATATCTTGAAGCCACTAACTCGAGTATACCTGAGGTTAAAAGAGTAGTTGTGGCTTATGGAGATACTATAGCATACGAAGAAACGCTAGATGCAGCTCTAGAAAGTTTATTCGGTGAGGGAAGTCAAAGAACGTCTTCATCACAAAGTAGTGATACAGGAGACAGTGCATCAAGCTCAGCCGGACTTTCCGAAGATGAAATAATTGCTAAAACGCTAGAAGCCTTCAATGCAGCTGAAGAAGCACAAAGAAATGGTGACTGGGCTGCCTATGGTAATTACATGGATCAAGTAAGTTCATACTTAAACCAACTTTCTAAATAGAGAAGAAAAAAGAAGGTTCCTGTAAGGCAGTGCCTGCAGGAATCTTTTGCGTTTTGCGAATATAAATTATAAATGTTAACTGTGAAAAGATAGGATGTGAATAGATGAAGAATGCTTTATTTGACTATAATATTGATCATATGTTGTTTTGCATACCGCCAGAGGAACATACAAATGAAATTATAGAAAAAAGACTTAAAGCACACCCAGAAGTAAAGTTTGTATCTCTTGTGGGAATAGATATAGGTGGAAATGACACAGATGAAAAAATCCCTGTAAAGACTTTTATAGATGATATGGAAGGATTTTTAAAAGGGGGAATACAGACAGATGGTTCGAGTGTTGTTTTGCCAACTATAGCAACACTTAATGATGCAAAGGTAGATATTGTACCTGATACAGATGCCAATTGGTATGTGGATTATAATTTAAAGCATATTGATCGAGAAACAAAACTGCCAGTAGGAACATTAAGAATACCATCAATACTAAGGCATAATGACAAAGATGATGTAGGGGCAAGGGCAATTTTAAAAGATGCAGTTAAAACTTTTAAAGAAGAGCTTAGGAATCTTATTAAAGAAAATCCTTATGTTTTCAAGAATATGGGAATAGATGGTATAGATGAAATAGAAGAAATTGTTCTTACCAGTGCTACGGAACTAGAATTCTGGGTTAAAACTCCAGATGAAGATGCAGGAGGAGATGAGCTTTCCACTGCTCAAACACTAAAAGAACAATACTGGAAAAGAACTATAGGTCCAGTGAGAACTGCATTAGAAAAATCACTTATCTACTTGGAAAAATATGGGCTTGG
>CAYJJM010000006.1:4247-13736 GCA_964370515.1 uncultured Oscillospiraceae bacterium
CTTGGTGTGGAAATGGGACACAAGGAAGTAGGTGGAGTTAAGGCAAGATTAGGAAACTCAGGCCATTATGACCATGTAATGGAACAGCTGGAAATAGACTGGAAATATGCAGAAGCTATGCAGGCAGCAGACAATGAAAACCAAGTGAAAAATTTAGTAAGGGATATATATAGGTTATATGGTTTGGATGTGGTTTTTTCTGCAAAGCCTATTCCTGGAGTAGCAGGAAACGGGGAGCATACCCACTTGGGAGTTTCAGCAAAACTGAAAGATGGAAGAAGTATAAATATTTTTAATCCCAAAGATATGACCAAAGACTTTCTTAACCCAATTGGATTTGGGGCTTTAATGGGGATATTAAAAAACTATGAAGTGGTAAATCCATTTATTTCAGCGACAAATAATGCCTTTGATAGACTAAAACCAGGATTTGAGGCCCCTGTTTGCGTTGTAACTTCATTGGGACATACACCAGAAGTGGTTTCAAGAAACAGAACGGTATTGGTAGGACTTGTTAGAGATATTCAAAATCCACTGGCAACAAGATTTGAATTAAGAGCGCCAAATCCAAATAGTAATACTTACTTGGTAATTGCTTCAGCTTATATGGCAATGCTAGATGGAATAAAGGCAGCATTGGAAAACCAAAAAACATCAAAAGAACTAGAAAAGTCTATTTCAAAGAAAAGAGGAGAAGAGGATTTCTATCTAGAAAAAGAACGAGAATATCGAAGTGAGATGGATGTTTTTGAGGATTATACAGAAGAAGAAAGAGTGAAGCTATATGGCAAAGCTCCAGCTACAGTGTGGGAAAATATAAAAGCATTTGAAACATTCAAAGATAAGTTAAAAATTTATGAAGTTAATAATGTTATGGACAAAAGAATTATAAAATCATACAATGAGGCGGTAGTTTCACAATGGGCTATGGAGTTGCAAAAAAGAATTATACCAGAAACAATGGACTTGGTGAGAGCTTGTAAAAAATGTCATGAAGAAGAAAACTCTACTGATTATGATAAAGTGTTTTGGGAAAAGATTTCTGACTTAAGAGAGGAACTAGGAAGAAATACTTTGGAAACAACCTGTATATTAACCCAAATAGATGAAGAAATTGAAAAGAAAAATTATGATAAAGCATCAGAGCTACAACTACTTATGCAAAGAAAAGTTGAAAAACTAAGAGAGTATTATACAGAATATAAAAAGAATTTGTTTTAAAACCTAAAGGGGAAAAAAATGTTAGATATTAAACGAATAAGAGAAAATTTTGAAAATATAAAAAAGGCTGTTGAGAGAAGAGGAAATGGAGATTTCAACATAGAACAGGTTATTGTTTTAGACAAAAGGCGAAGAGAAATTCTTGCCAAAGTGGAACAGATGAAAAACTCTCAAAGCAAAACATCAAAAGAAATACCTCTGTTAAAAAAAGAAGGAAAAGATGTAAGCGAAATTATGGCAGAAATGAAAAAACTTTCTGATGACATTAAAGATTTGGACAAAGATGTTTCTGAAGTAGAAGAAGAAATAAGAGAAATCCTTCTTGGAATCCCAAACACACCAGATGAAAGTGTGCCTTATGGAGAAGATGATGTAGACAATATTGAAATAAGGAAAATTGGTACACCGAGAGAGTTTGAATTTGAGCCAAAACCTCATTGGGAAATAGGAACAAGCCTTGAAATTTTAGATTTTGAAAAAGCAACAAAGGTTGCAGGTAGTAGATTTACAGTTTATAAAGGCCTAGGTGCAAGGCTAGAAAGAGCAGTTATCAACTTTATGCTAGATTTACATACTAGTGAACATGGATTCACAGAAGTACTGACACCATTTATGGTAAATAAAGATGCCATGATAGGAACAGGTCAACTGCCAAAATTTGAAGACGATATGTTCCATATACCAGCTAAAGACTTCTTTTTAGTGCCTACAGCAGAAGTCCCTGTGACTAATTTGCACAGAGAAGAAATTCTAGAAGAAAAAGATTTGCCAATATTATATACTGCATATACCCCTTGCTTTAGAAAAGAAGCAGGGTCTGCAGGAAAAGACACTAGAGGCTTGATACGCCAACACCAGTTCAATAAGGTTGAATTAGTAAAGTTTGTAAAGCCAGAAGACTCACACGAAGAATTAGAAACCTTAACTTTGGCAGCAGAAGAAGTTTTAAAAAGATTAGACTTACCATATAGAGTTGTAATACTTAGCTCTGGTGACCTAGGTTTTTCTTCAGCCAAAACATACGATATTGAAGTTTGGATGCCAAGCTATGAAAGGTATGTAGAAATTTCATCTTGTAGTAATTTTGAAAGTTATCAAGCTAGAAGAGCAAATATTAGATATAGACCAAAGGAAAAAGGAAAGCCGGAGTTTGTACATACATTAAACGGCTCTGGCCTTGCGGTAGGTAGAACAGTTGCAGCTATCTTGGAAAATTTCCAAGAAGAAGATGGCACAGTTATTATCCCAGAAGCTTTGGTTCCGTATATGGGTAAAGAAAAAATAAAATAGGAGAACAAGTGTGAGTTATAAAGCTAGCTTAACCTCATTTTTAAAAAAGCATAAAAACAGTGATAATATTTCATTTCATATGCCAGGGCACAAAGGAATGGAAATATACAAAAAATTAGGTTACGATCAATACTTTGAAAATATAGCTGATATGGACATTACAGAAATCAAAGGAGCAGATAATCTGTTTCAGACAGAAGGAGTCCTAAAGGAAATACAAGAAAAATACAAAGAACTATATGAATCAAAAGCCTCATACATTCTAGTAAATGGAAGTAGTGGAGGTATAATTTCCGCAATATTAGCATCTGTAAAAAAAGGAAAAAAACTCCTTGTGGCAAGAAATTGCCATAAGTCTGTTTTCTCTGCCCTTTCATTAGGTGATATAAATCCTGTATATTTGCAATCGGAATTTCTGGAAGAGTTTGGAATTATGGGAGCCATAGATCCAAAGGAAGTAGAAAAAGCACTAAAAGCTGATTCGGAAATTGATACAATAATATTTCCCAGTCCTAATTATTATGGAGTCTTAAGTCCAGTAAGAGAAATAAAAAAAATTGCTAAAGAGTATGGAGTTACAGTTATTGTTGACCAAGCTCATGGTGCTCACTTAAAATTTATGGACAAAGAACAAAGTGCAGAAGAACAAGGAGCTGACATTGTAATTAACAGCACCCACAAAACTTTAGCTTCCTTTACACAGACAGCAGTGCTGAATGTGATGACAGAAACTGTGGATTTATACAATTTAGAAGAAAAACTTCAATGGATGCAAACCACAAGCCCATCGTACATATTAATGGAAAGCCTAGATATAAATGCAGACATTATGCAAAATCATGGGACGGAAATTTTTAATGAATGGAAAAAGGCATTAGATTGGTTTTATAAAGAAGCAAATAAAATCCAAGGATTAAAAGTCATGAGAAAAGAATTTTTCGAGAAAGAAAATTTTGATTATACAAAAATAAACATAGATATTGGCATGCCAGGTGGAGAGTTGGAAGATAGGCTTATTGAAAAAGGTATATATTCGGAACTTTACACAGGCAATATATTAATGTTTATGACAGGAATAGGAACGACAAAAGGACATTTAGAAAGATTGCTTATAGAATTAAAAACCATATTAAATGACAAAAATTGGGAAAGAAAAAATCAAGCACCCAAGAACTATTTTCCGAAAAACGAATTTGTTGGAATAAGCAAAGACAGAGAACTAATTCCAATGAAAGCAAGTCAAGGAAGAATAGCAGCGGGATGTATCATACCATATCCGCCAGGAATACCTTTGATCTGTCCAGGAGAAAAAATCAAAGAAGAAATTGTTAATATGGCAATTGAATTAAGGGAAAAGGAAGAAAAGGTAATTGGAATCGATAGGGATGGAAGAATTCCAGTGTATAAATAAGAATTACAAAGGTAGGGAAAAATATGTTACCAGTAGGTAAGCTAGATAGCGATATACTCAGAGAAATAGTATTTAACAAAATAACTCTTAGGAGAAAAGAAGTAAAGACAAGAGCAGCAATAGGCGAAGACTGTGCTGTAGTTGATTTTGGAAATAGCGATTTGGTGATTTCCACAGACCCTATAACAGCAGCAGTAGAGGAAATAGGAAATCTTGCAATTCATATTTCTTGTAATGATATTGCTTCCAATGGAATTGAACCAATTGGGATAATGCTTTCAGTTATGTTGCCTATAGGGACAGAAAAGAAAGATGTAGAAAAAATAATGGAACAAGCAGGCCAGGTTGCCGAGAAACTAGGTGTCGAAATTGTTGGTGGACATACAGAAATAACAGGGGTAGTAAATAAGCCGGTTATAGTTTCTACCGCTTTTGGAAGAAAATTAGAAGGAGCAGAAGAAAGCCAGCCAGAGCAGGGTGATTCTATTATAATGACAAAAACAGCAGGAATAGAGGGTATAGGCATTATAGCCTCAGACTTGGAAGAAAAAATAATTGGAATATTATCCGCAGATGAGATTAAAGAGGCCAAAGACTTTTTAAATAATATTTCTGTAGTAAAGGAAGGGGTTGAAGCTGGTAAGATAGGTGTTTCCAAAATGCACGATATCACAGAAGGGGGAATTCTGGGAGCGGTTTGGGAAATGTGTCAAGGAGCAAACCTAGGGGCAGAAATTAAAAAAGAAAATATACCATTAGACAAGGTTACAGAAAAAATTTCCTCGGCTTTGAAAATCGACCCGTATAGACTAATATCAAGTGGGTGTATGCTTATTATATGTAAACAGGAAAAAGAAGAAAAGATAAAAGCATCAATTGAAAAATTAGGAATAAAAGCTACCAAAATAGGGGAGATGAAAGAGAAAACTTTTGGCATCAAAATGGATGGACAAGAAATAGAGCCACCAAAGGGAGACGAAATATACAAAGTTTTATAAATAATCCTTAGCAAACTTAAATTTGATTATTTATAGGGTTATATGCACTGCCATTATTGCTCAGAATTTTACCAACTGTTACTTCGCAATGGCAGATAGCGAATTTATATTAGCAAGCTAATATAAATAATCTTTAGCAAACTTAAATTCGATTGTTTATAGTGATTAAGAATAAATGAAGATAGGAGGACGATATGAAAGCTATAGAAGATTTATATGAAGTAATATTAAATAGAAAAGAAAATCCAACAGAAGGATCTTATACATCTTACTTATTTGAAGAAGGATTAAATAAAATACTAAAAAAGATAGGTGAAGAAGCTAGCGAAATAATAATAGCGGCTAAAAATGTGGAAGTAAATGAAGAAAAAGAAGAACTTAAAGAAGAAATCTGTGACCTGATTTTTCACTTAATTGTATTGCTAACACAGCAGGGGGTAAGGATTGAAGAAATTGAAGAAATACTTCAAGAGAGAAGGAAAAAAGTAGGAAACTTAAAAGCTAAGACACAATCAGACCCTAATAGCTAAAGATATATTACATTAAAATTCGTATTAAATTGCATCAACTATTTAAAAATGGAATTTCAATTTAAAATCAAAGAGTGTAAATTAGAGTGAAAAAATAGAGAATCAATTCCTTGCAAGAAAAGAAAAATAGTGATAAAATGTAAGTTAAGCTATAATTTCAAGATTGTGGAAAGGGAGCTTATGAAAGGGATAAAAAAGGGAAAGCTTGTAGTGATTTCAGGCCCATCTGGAACTGGAAAAGGAGCAATTTGCAATCAGCTAGTTAGCAAAAATAAAAATATCAGCCTATCCGTATCATTGACTACTAGAAGCCCTAGGAAAAACGAAGAAGATGGAAGGGAATACCACTTTATTACCAAAGAAAAATTTGAAGAAGAAATTAAAAACGGAGGAATATTAGAATATGCTAATGTATATGGCATTGGTAACTATTATGGAACTCCCAAAGACAAGGTTTTTGAGCAATTAGACCAAGGCAAAGATGTTATATTGGAAATTGATGTAGAGGGAGGGAAACAGGTAAGAAACAATTACCAAGAAACGCTATTGATTTTCATAATTCCTCCAACAAAAGCTGAGTTAAGAAAGAGAATAGTAGGAAGAGGAACAGAAGCTAATGATATTATAGATAAAAGGCTTAAAGAGGCTACAAGAGAGATTGAAGAAGCCTTGGAATATGATTACTTAATAATAAATGATAAAATAGACAATGCTGTTAGTCAAATTGAGGCAATACTGGTTGCAGAGAAAGCACGAATTAAGGAAGAAAATTTTGACAAAATGAAAAGTTTTAAGGAGGAAGAATAATGTTATATCCATCTGTTGATGAAATTAAAAAAGCTAGCGAAAGCAGGTATGCACTGGTTATATTGGCAGCCAAAAGAGCGAGAGATATTGTAGAGGGTGCACCGATTTTAGTGGAGGGTGGAGATTCAGAAAAAGCTGTAACTGCTGCAGTATCTGAAATAGCCGCAGGGGAAATTAAATGTGGAAATCCAGAAGAAAATATGGAAATTGAAATGGAAAGAAGCCAATCAGAAATGATAGAAGAAATTTTTGAAGATGTAAAAGCTTATTCTGAAGAAAGTCCAGAAACTCAAGAGGCAGAATAGAATCAACAATAAATAAGAAATAAAAAAAGGCGAATCATATGCTCTCTTTATCATATGACCGCCTTTTTATTAACAAGCAAACTGAGGATACAACCTAGATTATACTTTATAATGTAACAAGGCTCTTTACAGGAAGCAAAAGCTACAGCCTTTTAAAGTGATAGGAAGTAGATACTCCTGTTATACTATATGCCCACTTCCAAAGAGCTTGTACTTATATGTGACGAGACCAAAAAGCCCTACTGGTCCACGGGCATGAATTTTTCCAGTGCTTATTCCCACTTCTGCCCCAAATCCATATCTAAAGCCATCTGCAAATCTAGTAGAAGCATTGTGATAGACTCCAGCTGAATCTACCAAAGTCATAAATTTTTTAACGGATTCATCATTTTCTGAAATAATAGAATCTGTATGGTGAGAACCATGTTGGTTAATATGGTTAATGGCTTCGTCTAAACCTGATATAACTTTAATTGCCATTATGGTGTCAGAATACTCAATATTGTAATCAATGTTTTTTTGAACTTTTACCCATTCTGGATTTATAGGTTTATCCAATAAGGAGTGGATTTCTTCATCTATTATAAAAGTTATTTCTCCTTTGGAATCCTCAAATAAAAGGGTTAGCAAGGCGGAAGCAACACTTTCGTGTATAAGTAAAGTTTCTAAAGCGTTGCATGCAGAGGGGTACTGAGTTTTAGCATTATATATTATGGAACTTGCCATTTCTAAGTCGGCGCTTTCGTCAACATAAATGTGGCAGATCCCATCAGCATGCCCTAAAACTGGAATTTTTGAATTGGACATAATATGTTTAACAAAATCATTTGAGCCTCTAGGTATTATTAAATCTACAAATTCATCACAATCTAAAAGAGAGGCTACATCTTCTCTACTCTCCAAAAGGAAAGCAAAATTTTCTGGCAAGCCTTGACGCACTCCATTCTCTTTTACTATTTCAAAAAGAACTTTATTAGTTTCATGAGCTTCCCTGCCGCCTTTGAGAAGAAGGCAGTTTCCGCTTTTGATGCAAAGAGAGGCAATCTGAATAAGAGCATCTGGTCTAGATTCAAAAATAATGCCTATAACACCAATTGGACAGCTTTCTCTTATTAATCTAAGGCCGCTTCTTATTTCGCTATCCAAAGAAATTTGGAAAAGAGGATCTTCAAGAGATGCTAATTCTTTTATGCCGGCAATGCAATCAGAAAGTTTTTTTTCGTCAAACTTTAATCTGCCAAGGAGGGGGAGTGGCAAATCATTTTTCTTTGCATTGGTTAAATCTAACTTGTTCGCTTCAAATATTTTTTGCTGATTTTTTTCTAAAGAATTGGCTAAACTTAATAAGGCCTTATTTCTGGTTTTAAAAGGCAAAGAACCCATTATATAACTATCATTTTTTGCCAATAAAGCAATTTCTTTCATGGTAAACACCTCTACTTTCTTTATTCACTGTATATTTTTAACATTTATTATATATAGAGCCCATAGCTCTTTCAACAGAGTGGATTAATAATTTGCTAGAAAGGATATTAAGCTCTTGGGGGGAAGCATCGTTTATAGGAGTTCCCATATAACTTATTTTGGAGGCAGTTATTAAAAAGCTGCCTGCCTTTCCCTGTTCATTTGAAAAAGAATAGGAAATAGGACTTTCGCTTGATGGGAAATTTATGGCGGATAAACTGTAACCTCTCTTTGAAGGTTGATGACCTTCTATTTCAATTGAATTCTTGCTTAATGAAATTTTGCTTATTACATATATTCCGTTTTCCGTTAAAACTGGATAGCCTAAGTTAGTCAAAGCTTTATGAAAATCTGTTTGCTCTACAATTTTAATAAGTCTATGTAAATTGAGAATGTCATCTTTGTTATGGAGAAGTATTGTTTTCAAATATTCATCTTTTTTTTCTAATAAATAATCAAAATACAAGGAAACGCTTTCGCCCCCATGGATTTCATCTTTTCTATACTTCCAAAGCCCCATATAGTTTTCTAAAGTCTTTTGCTTTAAATTTGGCAGATGAGAGCTTAGAGGTGAGTGGGATTTAACGACCCTATACAAATCAAGATTATAGTTTTCTAGAATAGGGAAATCCACTTGATGCCAAGATGCACGCTTCTTTAAAAAAGGGATATCAAAAGAGTGACCATTAAAAGAGATGAAACCATCTGTAGCAGAGAGCATTTTGGATGCTTCAAGAATCAACTCCTTTTCTTCAGATAAATCTTCTGCAAAAAGTTGGTTAAAGTAAATATGATTTTTGTCAAAAGTAGCAAACCCTATTAAAACCACAGATGAATTTTGAGGACTAAGGCCAGTGGTTTCTATGTCTATCACTGACATTTTGAAATCTTCAAAATAAGTATTATAAAGAAAAGAATTAATAGGGGCACTTTCATATATCTCTTTAATAATTTTCATAAGTACATTTTAACATTTTTCTTTATTTTTTTCATTAAAAAGAATAAGTATGATATAATTATTGTGGTAAATTTTAAGATAGGAAAAGGTGTGGGATGGAAACAGCAAAAGAAATATTAGAAAACAGTAAAAAAATAGTTATCAAAATTGGCAGCAATGTGCTTTCAGATGAAAAAGGGCAAGTTGATAAGGTTGTAATGGCTAATATCGTTTCGCAAATTACAACGCTTAGAGACATGGGAAAGCAAGTTACAATTGTTTCTTCCGGTGCAGGCATCTGTGGTGTGGGAGTAATAAACAAATGGATGAGAAGAAATGACATGAACTATAAACAAGCTTTGTGTGCCATAGGCCAGGTAGAACTTATGATAGCATACAAAGAAATGTTTAATGTTCATAATATAAATGTGGCACAGATGCTACTTACTTGGGAAGATTTTGCAAAAGACCAAAGGAGATTAAATATAAGAAATACTTTGTTTACATTACTTGATGAAGGTGTGGT